>JAQWBY010000028.1 GCA_028706165.1 Lentisphaeria bacterium
AAGAGTCGCGCCGTAGGCGCTCAAAAAGAGTCGCGCCGTTGGCGCTCAAAAAGAGTCGCGCCGTTGGCGCTGAAAAAGGTCGCGCCGTTGGCGCTGAAAAAGGATGATCCGCAACACTTTCCGGCAATTTTTGTTCATTGTGGTCAGCCTGGCCATCGTGCTGTTGCTGGCATTAGGCAGTAGCAGCGCTGGTCGGCGCTTGGCTCTTGGTGCGGCCACGCCCTTTATCTATGCATGGCGCGGTGTTGAGCGCGGTGCCGCGGCGGTGATTGGCTGGCTCATGCCCGGGGAGGACGCTCGGACGCGCGAGTTGCTTGAGACCCGCACGGCCTTGCGTCTGGCGCAGATTGACGCGGCGGCGACGGAGGATTTGCGGCGGGAAAACAGCGAATTGCGGGCCTTGCTGGGGCTCCCGGGTCTTCCGGCGTGGCGCGTGGTCGCAGCGCCGGTATTGACGCGCGATCCCGCCAGTTGGAACCTTGGTTTTACTATTGGTCGCGGTGCCGCGGACGGCGTCACCGTCGGTGCCGTGGTGATGAGTGGCGCGGCGGTGCTGGGGCGGGTCAGTCGGCTGCATGAGCGTAGTGCGGAGGTCGTGACCATCGCTTCGCCGGCATGCCGTTTCAGCGTTGTGGTGGCGGGTACGTCGGCAACGGGCGTACTCAGCGGCCTCGGCGCTTTCAGCACCCGCAGTACACCGCTCTGCCAGGTCGATTTTTTGCCGCGCGACTTGCAGGTTACGCCAGGTCGGCAGATTGTCACCTCGGGGCTTGGCGGCTGGATGCCCGGCGGCTTGCCCATCGGCAGCGTCATTGTCGGTGACAATGGCGATACCACCACTATCCTTGACAACGCTCGGGCACGACTGACTGTGGCGCCGCTGGCGGATTTTAGTACGACGCGTTTTGTAGCGGTCATCTGCCCGTTGCCGCAGGCGCCACAGCCGCTGATCATTGAGTAGAAAGGACTTCACCATGCTATTTCAGACACCAGGATCGTTTGTGATCGGCTGCAATTACTGGGCGTCGCACGCCGGTACCGACATGTGGAAGGACTGGCGTCCGGACGTCGTCGCCAAAGACTTCGAGGCCCTCGCCCAAAATGGCCTGCAGGTCGTCAGGGTTTTTCCGCTATGGCCGGATTTTCAGCCGCTGACGCAGCTCTATGGCGGTGGTGGGCGGCGGGTCGAAATTCGCCACGGTGAAAATCCCTGGCCGCATAATGAACTCGGCCGCAGTGGCATTGACCCAGTCGCCATGGCGCACTTCCAGGAGCTGGCCGATCTTGCCCAGGAAAAGGGCTTGAGTCTGGTGGTCGGGCTGGTCACCGGCTGGATGAGCGGCCGCTGGTTCGTGCCGCCGGCGCTGGAGGGGCGCAACCCGCTGAAGGACTCCGTGGCCATGAAGTGGGAGCTTCGTTTCGTGCACACCTTCGTCAAGTATTTCCAGAAGCACCCGGCGATTGGCGCTTGGGACCTCGGCAATGAATGTAATTGCATGGGCGGGCTGAGCGACCCGACGGAAGCGTGGCTGTGGACGGCGGCGATCGTCAATACCATCCAGGCCGTTGACAGCACCCGGCCGGTAGTATCGGGCATGCACAGCCTGAAGCCGACGGGCTCCGCTGGCATCTGGCTGATGGAAGACCAGGGCGAACTCTGCGACGTCCTCACCACGCACCCCTATCCGCGTTTCACGCCGCTGTGCGACCTTGATCCCCTCAATACCCTGCGTCCCAGCCTGCACGCCGTCGCCGAGTCGCGTCTCTATGCCGATATGGGCGAGGCGCCGTGTCTGGTGGAGGAAATCGGCACCCTCGGGCCAATGTATGGCGAGGAAGAAACCGCTGCTGCGTACATCCGCACCGTGCTCTTCAATGCCTGGGCCGGCGACTGTCGCGGGCTACTTTGGTGGTGCGGCTTTGAGCAGTTGCATCTCGAACAGGCGCCTTACGACTGGCATGTCCTTGAACGCGAGCTCGGACTCTTCCGCAGCGACGGCAGCCCCAAACCCGTGGTCAAGGCCATGAGTGACTTCCGCCGTTTCCTGGACGATCTGCCCTTTGAGGAACTGCCCAAACGCCTGACCGACGGCCTCTGCCTGGTCACTGCCGAGCAGGACAGCTGGGCGCTGAGCTACGCGGCCTACGTCCTGGCCCGGCAGGCTGGCGGCGAGTTGAGTTTCCAGAACGCCGTGGCGTCGGCGCCGCTGGCGGACGCGCCCTTGTACGTCCTCGCCGGTCTCAATGGCCCGGGCTACATGAGCCGCCGCCGTTGGCTGGAGCTGCTGGACAAGGTCTCCGCTGGTGCCACGTTGTACTTGTCACTGGATGACACGCTCATCCCCGAGGTCGAGAAAGTCATTGGCGCAGCGGTCGTCAGTCGCAGCCGACGCCGGCAGGGTGGACGGCTGCAGAGTTGTGCCGGTGCCCCGGTCGCGTTGGACCTGCCCATTGCCGCTGGCAGCGTCCGTTACACCCTGCGGGCAAGTGAGGCAACGACGGTGATGGCCTGCGAGGACGACGGCAATCCCGTCCTCATTTGCAGCGATTACGGCAAGGGCCGCGTCATCACCCTGGGCGTGCCTATGGAAAAAAGCATGGCGACGACTCCCGGCGTGTTCACCGGCGACAGCGCCTGGCCTTTCTGGCAGCTCTACCGCTGGCTCTTTGCCAGCGTCGGCAGCAAGCACGCCGTCCAGAAGCAGCACCCGGAGCTGCTGTTGAGCGAACACCCGATGAACGCCCACACACGGGTGCTGGTGGCGGTCAATGCGTCGCCGCAGGACATCTGTGACGAGCTCGAGCTCGAGGATGGCTGGCTCCCCAGTGATGCCGAGCCGCTGCGCGGCGCTCGTGGCGAGGTCCGCGACGGCCGCTGGCGGCTTAGCGTCGCCGCCAATGACGCCGTGGTCCATATCATCAAAAAACAGTAAGGGGCGTGCACGGCAGTCGCGCTAGTTTTGCGGTCAGTCGAAGGAAGGAGAGCATGGGGATGTTGAAACGCGCAGTCGTAGCCGGGCATATCTGCCTGGATATCATACCACATTTTGATCATCACATCAGTCTGGATCCCGGGCGGCTTTACGAGGTCGGCTCGCCGACCATCGCCACTGGCGGTGCCGTGTCCAACACCGGCATAACCATGCACCTGTTGGGCCAGCCCGTCACCCTCATGGGCAAAATCGGCGACGACTCCTTCGGCAAGTCCGTGCTGGATGTGGTACGCGCGCGGGCACCCGAACTGCTGTCGGGTATGGCGCAGTCGCCGGCGGTGGCGACGTCCTATACGGTCGTGGTGAACATCCCCGGGACGGACCGCATGTTTCTCCACTGCCCGGGCGCCAACGCCAGCTATTCGTCGGCGGATGTCAACTGGCCACTGGTGGCGGACGCCCATCTTTTCCACTTCGGCTACCCGGCCTTCATGGCCGCAATGTACGCCGACGATGCCCGCGAGCTCCTCGCCATGTACGCCCGCGCCAAGGAACTCGGCGTGACGACGTCGCTGGACCCGGGTATGCCTGACGCCGCCGGACCGGCCGGCAAAGTCGACTGGCAGCGGGTGCTCACGCGCCTCTTGCCCAGCGTCGATGTCTTCATGCCCAGCGCCGACGAGCTGCTCTACATGATCGACCCAAGTCGCTTCGGTAAGGGCGACGACCTCAGCGGCGGCGAGCTCGCCGAACTCGGCGCGAGGATGCTCGCCATGGGCGCTGCCGTCGCCGCCGTCAAGCTTGGCAAGCGCGGCATGTACATCCGCAGTGCCGGCAAAGCGCGCCTCGAAGCCATGGGCGCCGGCCGGCCGGCCGATATCGACGCCTGGGCCGATCGTGAACTGTGGTTCCCCATTTTCCAGGAACGCTGCTTCCGGGGCGCCACCGGCGCCGGCGATGCCAGCATCGCGGCCTTTTTGACTGCCATGCTCCGTGGGCTCAGCCTCAGTGACGCCGGCGCCTTCGCGGCGGCGGTGGGCGCCTGTAATGTGGAAGCGCCGGACTCCCTGTCGGGCATCCAATCCTGGGACGCGACTATGGCGCGCATTGCTGCTGGTTGGGTCAAGCAGCCGTTGCCGGCGCTGGACTGTGGCTGGTCGCTGGATCGGGCTGGCATCGCCCACGGGCCCGCCGACAAGCAGCGCTAGAGCGCGTTAGTCGGTCGGTTATTGGTTGCAGCTAGTTCTGATGTCTTTGGTATTCAGCGCCTTAAGCGCTCAAACAGCGATGGGATGGCAGTTGCGGTAGGGTAGTCTATGAGGCGCAGGGGCGATAACAACCAAGTGGCTGACCGATTACAGATGAATGGACACAAAACCACTCCTGCCGCCTTGCGCCGGCGCCTGCTCTTCACACTGGTGTTGCTGGCGTCGCTGAGCGCGGCCTTGGCTGGCGCCTTGGGCCTGTGGATGGCCAGTGTCAGCCTGGAACGGCGGCTGGTCCGCGCCAGCAGCGACAACCTCGCCGGCATTGTCGGCAAGCTGCGCCTGCCCGTCAGCGCGCAGCTCATGGCCAATTTGCGCGATGTCAGCGGTTGCGAGCTGGCGGTGACCAGCGTCGGCCAGGTCAGCGTCAGCACTCTCGCAGATATCGATGCCGTCGAGCTGTCGGAGGCCCTGGCCGCTGCACCGCGCCGGGTCACCCTGCAGGGCGAGCGCTACCGTGTGAGCTGGTCATGGCTGGATGAAGCTTCGCAGCAGCGCCTGTGGCTATTGCTGCCACAGACGAAACTACGGCAGGCCTTGCGGGAACAGACTCTGGGCATTGGCGTGATCACGGCGCTGGCGGCGTTGCTCGCCGTCGGCGCCGGCGTCTGGCTGGCGGCGGCCTACCAGGGGCTGATGGCGCGACTGGCCGAAGCCGACCGCCGTCTCGCCCGGGCGGAAAGCCTCGCTCTCGCGGGCAAGATCTCGGCGGCAGTCGTCCACGAACTCCGTAATCCTCTCAGCGGCATCAAGATGAACGCACAGGTATTAGCTGAAGAACAGCGCGAGGCCAGCGGCGAAGACAACGAATGCCTCGCGCTCATCGTCCAGGAAGTCGATCGCATCGATCTCTATCTGCGCGGTCTGAGCGATCTATCCAGCAGCCCGGCAGGGCAGGGGGGCGATATAGGCGAAGCGGGGGCCTCCGGCGACCTCGGCGCCTCCTCGTCGGCGTCCACGCCCTTGGCCGAAGCACTGGAAAGTCTGCGGGCGCTGTTGGCGGGGCGTTGCCGCCACGCCGGCGTGGAATTGAGCGTGGAAGTCCCGGCGGCCTGCCGACCGCTGCGGCTGGCCTGCCCGGCAGGCGACTTGCGGCGGGTGCTGCTGAATGTGGTGAACAACGCCCTGGAGGCCGTGCCGACTGGCGGCGCCATCGCCGTCAGCTGTTGCCAGCGGGACGCACACAGCGTGGATGTCGCGGTGCGGGACAACGGCCCGGGCGTGCAAATCGCGCCAGGAGAGGATATCTTTGCGCCATTCACCAGCAGCAAAAGCCACGGCTGCGGCATTGGGCTGCATCTTTGCAAGGAAATCGTGACCCGGCACGGCGGCGGTATCCGCTGGGAAAACAACACCGCCGGCGGCGCTTGCTTTGTGCTGACCCTGCCGCTGGCCACTGATGACCCGAAGGACTGAACGAGGATCATGGCATCACCGCGCATTCTCATTGTTGACGACGAAGAAGCGATCTGCTTCGCCTTCTGCCGTTCGCTGGCCAAACGCGGCTATGACGCACGTGCGGCCAGCAACGCTGCAGACGCGCGGCGGCTCTGCCGCAGCTGGGGTCCCGCGCTGGTTTTTCTCGACCTGCGCCTGGGCGACAGCGACGGCATGGCGCTGCTCAAGGAATTCAAGGGCGAATGGCCGGAGCTGCCCGTGGTGATGATGACGGCCTACGGCTCGCTGGAGCTGGTTAGCCAGGCCATGGCCTGCGGCGCGCTGGATTATCTGACCAAGCCGCTGGATATGGGCCGCGTCAACGCCCTGGTCGCTGAGCTCTTTGCCCGGCACGATGGCGATGGCACGATTGTCGAGCCCGAGGGCGGTTTCGTGGGTAGCTCGCCACTGATGCAAGAGCTGTTCTCGCAACTCCTGCGTATTGCGGCGCTGGACGCGCCCGTGCTCCTCAGCGGCGAAACCGGTACCGGCAAGGACCTCGCGGCACGCCTTCTCCACGCCCGCAGCCGGCGCCACGACGGGCCATTCGTCGCCGTGAACTGCGGCGCGCTGCCCGAAAACCTCGTGGAAAGCGAGCTCTTCGGGCACTGCAAGGGCACGTTCACCGGCGCCACCGATGACAAAATCGGCCGCTGCGAAGCCGCCCATCAGGGCGTACTTTTCTTGGATGAGATCAGCGAGCTGCCGCTGTCGGCGCAGGTGAAGCTGCTGCGATTTCTTGATCACGGCGTCGTCGAGCGCCTTGGCGCCAGCCGAGGCAGCAAGGTGGACGTGCGCGTCGTTGCCGCCAGCAATCGCGATCTGCCGGCGGCAGTCGCAGCGGGCCAGTTCCGCGCTGACCTGTTCTACCGCCTGGCAGTCCTGCAGGTACGGACGCCGCCTCTGCGTGAGCACCCCGAAGACATCCCCGCGCTGGCCCAGCACATTCTGCAGCAGCTCAACCAACGGCTGCAGCTGTCGCCGGAAAGTATCGCCGCGCTGCAGGCGCGGCCTTGGCCGGGCAATGTCCGCGAACTGCGCAATGCGCTCTACCAGGCGGCGACACAGGCCCGCGGCGATGTTATTACGCCTGCGAACCTAGCGGCGGTCATGGCGACCGCCGCTCGTGCCGCTGATGGCGTCAGCGACGCCGAACGCAGCCCCGAGCGGCTCCTCGCCGACTACGTGGCAAGCGTCAATTTCAACAGCGGCACCGCCATGAAAGACGCCGTCGAGGCCCTGCAACGATCCCTCTGCGAACGCGCCCTGCGCGAAGCCGACGGCAACCAGACCCAGGCCGCCGCTAAACTCGGCCTGCATCGCAATTCGCTGCGACGATTGCTCGACGACCTGCAGTAAGCGACGGCATCGAACCTGAGAGCGCCGCCGTCCCGGTGGCAATTGGCCTGGGAGCGCCGCCGTCCCGGTGGCAATTGGCCTGGGAGCGCCGCCGTCCCGGCGGCAATTGGCCTGGGAGCGCCGCCTCTTTCCTGGCGGGACACTGGGCGTTGTCATGGCCGCTATGGCCGCTAGCCTGGCCGCCCCACTCAGTCTCCGGTGTCCCAGTAGTCCACAACTGGTCCCCTGCATCCAAGGCGTCATTCCCCATGGTCCAGAAAGTCCCGACGGTCCAATCCATGGGACCATGCCTCATGAGTCCGTGAGTCCTCGCCCCAGCGCCGTCACCAAGGAGTCCAGCCGGTCCCAGTCGTCCCTGGGCCCGTCCATCTCATTCCTTGACCGATTACCCGGGTGCCTTTGGCTTTTGTGGTGTCAGCAGTGACTGAATTGTCAGAGGAAGTGTATATTATTGGACCGAAATACAATAATACTGAGGCGCACTGAGCCACGCCACTATTGTTTTCTTGCGGCAATTTTGTTATAATGTCGTTTGCTACCATAAAATTGACGACAATATTTCGCCGGCTGAGCAGTCATCGCCTTGGTGTTGTCTGTCCTGCGGGCAGAGTTTTCCACCCTACGCCACAACAAGGAGTTTGCTCATGAAGACGTTTCGCTTTACCCTGATTGAATTGCTGGTCGTTATTGCGATCATCGCCATTTTGGCGGCGATGTTGTTGCCGGCCTTGTCGAAAGCCCGTGAGAAGGCGAGGCAGATCTCTTGTGCGTCCAATCTCAAACAGCGCGGGTTGGACATCCTGATGTACGGCGACGAAAACGAGGGCAACATGCCCTTGGAACGCTGCCGCTACACCGGCGGCTGGAGCTGGGCATATGAAATTCAGCCTGGCACTTATCCGACAACCACCGATGCGGCCAGTGCGATGGACAAGTCCTGGCAGTGCCCATCCGGCAGCACCTCGGGAATTTCGGTATACAGCACCTACGGTAGCAAGAAATACTCCTTTGGCACGACCTACGAAGCGAACAACGGCAATCCGCGCAACAGCGCTTCGCACATGGGTGGAACGGTCACTGCCACGGCCATCAACATGCACAAATGCACCAAGCCCTCCGAGTACATGCTGCTGTCCGACTCGGCCAACGCCGCGACTGGCCGCATCCATTATTTCCTGAATCCTACCAGTACCACCGAGCCGGCCGGCATCCATTTCGTCCACAACGGCATGGCCAATATGCTGTGGGTCGATGGGCATGTCGACAGCTGGAAGTGGCGGCCCCTGCGTGATCTCTTCGTCAGCAATGGCGCCAGCAGCCTGGCAAACCTCGATGGTATGTACCTGGCCCTTGACGGCAAAATCACCTGCGCCGCCGCCTTGCAGTAAGTTTGCACCAGCCCGTAAACAACGCCATCACCTAGTCAAACGGAGAGAGAGGAAGGACTGCATGACTCGTCAACGCAAGGCATTTACCCTGATCGAGTTGCTGGTGGTCATAGCCATTATCGCCATTTTGGCGGCCATGCTGCTGCCGGCTCTCGCCAAGGCGCGCGAGAAGGCCCGGCAGATTTCCTGCACCTCCAATCTGAAACAGCTGGGGCTGGCACTGAATATGTACACGGACGATGCCGAGGGCATTCTGCCGGAAGGCTGGCGCAATCCCCCGGCGGTGAGTTGGTGGGACAAAATCAAGGGTTATATCGGGGACTCCACCAAGGCGGCGATCTGCCCTTCGGCGAGCGATCTGACGGGAAATAACAGCCGTGGCTATGGTTGCAACCCCAACTACTTCGTGTATAACAATGCTACCAGCACCAACATTATCGCGGTAAATCGCCTGGCCAGTCCGTCTTTTTCTTCAACGTTCACTGACGCCCAGGATTGCGGCACCGGCGTGGCCAGCGTCATCACTCAGCCCACTCTCTGGGCCGGCCTGCAGCGCAACGCCAGCCATTACCAGGCGTACCCGCCGTCTAGCATTAATTGCGGTTCGAAATACTACGCGACCATCGATACCAACACCTGCCGCCTGCCCGTGCCGCGGCACAACGACGGCATGAACGTGGCCTTCCTCGATGGCCATGTCGCTTGGCTCAACTGGCGCGGCTACTTCGGACCACTACCCAACGGTTACCCGTACGGCGACGCTGCATGCCATTGGGACGATAAATAACCCGGGCGGAAAACTCGCACCTCGACGCCCATCGACCGCAAGCGGACGGATCGGACGGAGCCGTCCGACCAAGAAGCCCTAGCCAGCGCGTAACTGCCGCCGAGACGGCGGCGCTCCCAGGACAGTACTTCGAGCTTTCAAGCAAGCGTTCTCAACAATATCTGCGGTAATCTGCGGAATCTGCGGATAAAAAGCGCCCAGTAGTCTCCAGAGTCGGCCAACCAGTCCCCTGAGTCCAAAGCGTCATTCCCCATGGTCCCGAAAGTCACCACAGTCCCGGCTATGAGACGTGAGTCCTCGCCCCAGCGCCGCCGCCAATCAGCGTTCCACTGGTCCCACGCGTTCCCTGAACCCGCTGGTATCCATGCGTGAGGCATTAGCCGCCTGTAATCGGTCACCCATTGATAATGGCGGCCAAACATGCCGCCGATGTCAATCCCAGGTAAGTAAGTGAGTTCCATTGCCCCTTTGGCCCCAGTCAGCTTCGCCGACTGGGGCCAAAGGGGCCGAGGAACACGGACCAATATGGCGCGCTACCCAGGGCGGCGCGCGCCTTCGGCGCCGCTTGCCCTGGGCTATCATATTTCGCGCTTTCAGCGCTTCTGCCGCTTCGCGGCAATAAAATGCAGATCGGCCAAGTTCGGCCCGGAGGGCCGTACCATGCATAGCCCCGGGTGAGGCGCCCGGAGGGCGCCGCAACCCGGGGTATGATAACAAGTTAGAATTGCGCCCGGAGGGCGCCACATTGGCAATACACGTTGCATCCCATCGTGCCGGATAGTGACATTACTGGCAGCCATTATCAATCGCTGACCGATTACGCCGCCTTCCCGCGCGCGTCGTGTCGCTGCTGTCAAAAGGTCGCTTGTCGGGCTATATTTGGCACTTGCGTTCGTGCGTGCGCCCTGGGTCCGCGCCGTTCTTTACCGTCCTCACCCCAGCCAGGAAACAAGGAGCCTCATCATGTGGAAACAGGTCTTGTTGCTATGCAGTCTGAGCCTATGTGTATTCCTGACCCACGCGCAGGATGAGGAGGTGCCGTTACCGGCTGGCTGGCTGCCCTTTCCGGTGAGTCCCTACTTGGCTTCCGACAACAGCTTGGCGAGCGTGGCCTTTCTCAATCAGGGCAAGGCTGACAGCCGCATCAGCGTCAAGGGCGCGCACTACGTCAATGAACAGGGCCAGCGGGTGCGCTTTTTCGGCTCGAACGTCTGTTTTGCCAGTGCTTTTCCGAGCAAGGACGTGGCGCCGTTGGTGGCCAAGCGCATGCAGCAGCTGGGCTTCAATATGGTCCGTTTTCACCACATGGACAACCGGCACATCTGGAACAAGGAGCAAACTGCGCTGGACCCTGAGCAGCTCGACCGTCTGCATTGGTTCCTTTTCCAGCTCAAAGAGCGCGGCATCTACGCCAATATCAACCTGCATGTTTCGCGCACCTACCCTGGCATGAAGGGCTACAAGTTCCCGGCCAAGCCCCGCACCTTCGTGTATGGCAAAGTGTTGGACAAATTCTTCGAGCCCTACATTGTCCTCCAAGAAGAGTATGCGTCCATGCTCATGGGCAGCGTCAACCCCTACACTAAACTTCGCTTGGCGGACGACCCGATGATCGCCGTAGTGGAGATCAATAACGAAAACACCCTGATGAAAATGACCGTGGACGGCCTGGACATCATCCGCGACAAGGACCTCGGGCAGGCCCTGCAGGCCCAGTGGGGACAGTGGCTCCAGAAAAAATATGCGACGCTCGATGCCGTTCTCAAGCAGTGGAATACCGGCTGCAATGGCGTCGGCGACGAAATGCTCGCCAATGGCGCCTTTGCCGCCGGCGAGACCGGCTGGAGCTTCGAGGGGCGCCGTCCCGGCGCCTGCGAGGTCAGCGTTGACGCCGAAAAAGGCGTTTGTCGGTTGGACATCACGGCGCCGGGCGCCGTGTCCTGGGCCTATCAGGTGCATTATGTCGGCCTGCCCCTGCGTTCAAAGCAGACCTACACCGTGCGTTTCCGGGCCCGTTGCGAAGGTGATCGCCGCGTTTCGGTGTGCTTGCGCATGGCTCACGAACCATGGGATGTCTATACGGCGCAGGTGCCCGTGCAACTCAGCCCCGAATGGCAGGACTACGAAGTGGTCATTGGCACCAATGACCTGCCGGCGGGTGCCAAGCACCGCCTCAGCCTGGGGCTGGGCTCGGCCGTCGGCGTCGTCGAAATCGCGGCGGTGTCGCTCAGGGAAGGGGCCGACCCGAAGGACTTCGGCAAACCAGCTAGTTTTGCGGCGCTGCCCCTGCCGGAACGCGGCAGCCCGGAGCTCTTCTGGGGGGACTTCCGGCGCTTCCTTTTTGAGACTGAATATGCCTACGTCCAGCGCATGCGTCGCCATCTGCGCGAGAAGGTCGGCGTGACGGCGCCCATCGTGGATACCCAGGCGTCCTACGGCGGCTTCTACGGCTTCATGCGGGAAACGCGTCTCAATGACTACGTCGATATGCATTCCTACTGGCAGCACCCGAATTTCCCCAATCGCCCCTGGGACCGCGCGGACTGGCGTATTGCCAACACGCCGATGAGCGCGGTCAACAACGGCGGCACCCTCGGCAGCCTGTCCCGCTGGCGGCATCCGGATATGCCCTACTCACTGTCCGAGTACGACCACGCTACACCCAGCGAGCATCAGTCCGAGATGTTCCCCATGCTGAGCTCCTTTGCGGCCTACCAGGACTGGGACGCGCTCTATCAGTTCTGCTGGGAAATCCAGGACACGCCTGACACGCCGGCGCGCCTCAAAGGCTTTTTTGACATGGCCTACAACCCGGCCAAGTCGCTGCTGGCGCCCTTTGCGGCGCTGGTGTTCCGGCGCGGCCTGGTGGCAGCGGCGACCGACCAGGTCACCCTGGAGATTCCCGAAGGGCTGTTGGAGTCCCGCCTGCCCTTCGGGTTCCCCGGGCCGGGCAGCGCTCTCGACGGCTATCCCGAAAGCGTGCTCTTCACTGCTCGGTTGGGCACCCGTATCGTTCCCGGCGACGGCCCGGTGCGCATCAGCAAGAGCAGCGAGGCCATCGTGGCCGGTATGCCCTGGCAGACGCCGCAGATCAGCTGGACGAACCCCGTCGAGGGCCGCGGTCGCTATGAAGTCAACGCGCCCCAGATACGCATGCTCACCGGCCAGTTCGCGGCCGGCTCCGAGCAGCGCCTGGGCGATGTCCTCTTCCGTTTCCAGGCGACAGAGGCTGACACCGTCACCGCCGCCCTGGCCGCGATGGACGAACAGCCATTGGCGCAGTCGCGGCAGATGCTCCTCTGCGTTGTGAGCAAGATTGCCAACAGCGGCATGGAGTGGGACGAAGCCCACACGAGCGTCGGTGCGCGCTGGGGAAAGGCCCCGACCATCGCCGCGGCCGTGCCTTTTACTGTGCTGCTGCCCGGCGACGCCAAACCGACGGTTCGCGCCCTTAATCCCGCCGGCGAGCCCATCGCGGAAATACCGGTCGCCGGCCAGGCCGGCCGCTGGGAAATTCAGGCCGACCCGGCCCAGAGCTCCCTGTGGTTCAGCATCAGCCGGTAAGCGTCCCTGGTCAGTTATCCCAAAAGCATACCGTTTTGTCCACTTTCGCAAGCAGTAGCCGCCAGTGATGGTGGCCCAACACCACAACCAAGAGGCAGAGAACATGAAAAAATGCAGCGTCGGCACCCACAAGAACTGCGTTGAGCTGGTCAGCGGTGATTTCCGCATCGCCGTCACCACGGCCGTCGGCCCGCGGGTCATCGGCGGCTTCATCGGCAAGAGCGACAACATCTTCAAGGTGCTGCCGAATCGTGAGATGAAGGGTGTCAAGACCGGCTTCAAGCTCTATGGCGGCCATCGTCTCTGGCATTCGCCCGAGGCCGCGCCACGCAGCTACGCGGCAGATAACGAGCCCGTCCGGGTGACCGAGACCGAAGACGGCGTGCTGTTTGAGAACGATCCCGAAGGCCTGACGGGCATCCAGAAGAGCATCCTCATTGAGTCGCTGGGCGAGAACCAGTTCCGGTTGACGCATGTGCTGCGCAACTGCAACCAGTGGGACGTCGCGCTGGCGCCCTGGGCGCTGTCGGTGATGGCTCCCGGCGGCATGGCGGTCATACCGCAGGCGCGGGATCCTCAGGGCTACCCCTATGCGCCCGACCGTTCCCTGACCCTCTGGGCCTACTCCACCTATGCCGACCCGCGCTTGGTTTACGGCGACCGGTACATCGGCCTGAAGCAAGACCCTGCCGCGACCGGCCCCTGCAAGATCGGCTTCAATGCTGATGAAGGCTGGATCGGCTACGTCAACGGCGGCGTCGCTCTCGTCAAGTACTTCGAAGTTTATGACCGCAATGAATTCGAGTATCCCGACAACGGCTGCAACGTCGAGTCATACTCTTGCGCGGATTTCTGCGAAATCGAAACCGTCGCGCCGCTCTACACCCTGGCCCCTGGCGACGAATGCGAGCACGTGGAGGTCTGGCAGGGCATTGCCGGTCTGCCCGCGATCAACAACGAAGCCGACATCGTCAAGCACCTCGAACCCAAGCTGCTCGGATAAGGGGGGTGTACGGCAGCGGAGGGCCGTCCAGCTCTCCGCTGACCTTCCTGCCGCTGGCTAGACTGTAGGCGTCCGTCATGGTCCTCTGCCACGCCAGCGGCAGCGTTGTTCTGCATAGACCTGCGACGAAGGGTAATAGTGCAAAATACAGCAGCGGTTAATGAGTTCCATTGCCTCTTTGGCCCCAGTCAGCTGCGCCGACTGGGGCCAAAGAGGCCGAGAAACACGAACAATACTGGCGCTCTACCTAGGGCGGCGCACGCTTTCAGCGTGCTTACCCTGGGCTATTATGTTTCGCGCTTTCAGCGCTTCTGCCGCTTCGCGGCGATAAAATGCCGCGATGACATAAGGTTGTTTGGTTGAAACAACAAGCGCAGGGAAATCGTCAAGTTAGGTAATGTGCAAAATCTTGTGATAAAACGTGGCATCGCCAATCGGTGATTCCTTGGTACCAATGTAACCAAGTCTTTTTTTATGCGCTATGGATTTTTCAATAACCTTATCAGCAATAATCTATGAACGAATTTGCCCCGTAGGGGCACGACCATGCTTAACCCCAGGCTTCAACCTGGGGTAAGGTATCCTATAGAAATCAGTGCCTCGTAGAGGCACTACAGCATCGAAGTCTTGGTTGAAAATGGTCTGTAATCGTGTTCAGATGGTGTTTGTCAGGCATCCAGTTGTGCCCCTGCGGGGCACGATTGGCAGGTGAGCATTTTTCCCCAGGCTAAAGCCTGGGGTTAAGCATAGTTAGGCGCCTACGGCGCATGTCAAGCATCTCTTTCTAGCACAAGATTTCGCACATTAACGAAAGTTACGAGCGTTGCTCCTATCCACGCTTTTGCCGCTGCTCCACAACTAGCATCAGTTCGAGTTCATGTCAGCATTCATTCAGGATATTCGCTATCTTTTCAATCGTCAGGACTTTCTGCGTTTTGCGCTGATTGTGCTGCTGATGATAGGCAGTACCCTGTTGGAACTGGCCAGTTTGGGTGCGGTGCCGTTGTTTGTTGCCATGCTGGCGGCCAATATGGCTGGGGGACCGGCGCCGGCGTGGTCGCAGCGCCTGCTGGAGGTCATCGGTCTTGACGCGACCGTCAACTTGCCGTTGTGGGGCGGATTGATACTGGCGGTGTTGTTTGTGTTTCGGACGCTGTACCTGATTGGTGTCATCTACCTGCAGGAGCGCCTGCTGCTGAACCGCCAGATTGCCTTGTCGGGCCGCCTGTTCCGCGCCTATATGCGGGCGCCCTATGCCTATCATCTGCGGCATAACTCCAGTGGTATGCTCAATAGCTGTTTTGGTGAATGCGAACGGCTGATACTGCTGCTGCTCAATCCCTTTCTGACCTCAATTCGCAACGCCGTGGTGGTTGTGGCGATCGTGATCATGCTGCTGATTTACGACCCGCTGATCTCCCTGGGCACCTTCGTGTTTCTGGGGCTCTGCGTGGGGCTGTATGTCCGCCTGACCACTCGTCGCATCAAGACGTTGGGCGAGACCGCTCATCATTGCCGCGAACAGGTCATGAAAATCCTCAACGAGGGCTTCGCGGTTTTCAAGGAAGCCCGCATACTCGGTCACAGCGACTTCTTTTGCGGTCGTCAGCACCGTGGCATGGAAACGCTCGCTGAATGTAGCCGCGCGCTCAATGTGCTGCAGAAGAGCATGTGGCCGATGATGGAGATGATCACCGTCGCCGCGCTCCTGGGCGCCATGAGCGTCATGCTCTGGCAGGGCCTGGCCATGGCCCAGATCGCGCCGACCATCGCTTTGATCACTGTCTGTCTGGCCCGCATGAAGGGCTGCGTCACCGAGCTCATGATTCATTTCACCACCATGCGCTATAATCACAGCGTACTCACAAAAATCGGCCAGGACCTCCGCGAGTTGGAACAAAGCGATGGCGCTGACGGCGAGGACCAGGACGACGTCGTGGCACCCATGCCCTTCACCCGCGACATCGCGGTCGAGCAACTCAGTTTCAGCTACGAAGGCGCCAGCAAAGCCGCCATCCGTGATGCCACGCTGCGCATTGCCAAAGGCAGCTCGGTGGCGCTGGTCGGCCCCACCGGCTCCGGCAAATCCACTATGGCCGACCTGATCCTCGGTATGCTTGTGCCCCAGCAGGGCCGCGTCACCGTTGACGGCGTCGACATCCGCGACAATCTGGCCGGCTGGCACCGGCAGATCGGCTACGTGCCCCAGAGTATCTGTCTTCTTGATGACAGCCTGCAGGCCAATGTCGCCCTGGGCATTCCCGACGACGAGATCGACCAGCAGGCGCTATGGGCGGCCCTGACGGCAGCGCAGCTGGCCGACTGGGTCCACGAACAGCCGGCCGGCATTTTCACCGAATTGGGCGAACGCGGCGTCAGGCTTTCTGGCGGCCAGCGTCAGCGCATTGGCATTGCCCGCGCGCTGTATCACCAGCCCGCCGTACTGATTTTTGACGAAGCGACGTCGGCCCTGGACACGCGCACCGAACGGGCCCTGGTGGACGCCATCGAGGCCCTCCGGGGTTCGCACACCGTCATCCTCATCGCCCATCGCCTCAGCACCGTGCGCGCCTGCGATCAGCTGTTTTTCTTTGACGAAGGCCGCCTATTGGCCCAAGGCAGTTACGACGAACTCATTGAGCGCCTCCCGGCCTTCCGTGCCATGACCCAGGCCGGCCGGGATGACGCCACGACGCCCACCCCCGCAGCCGAGAGCCCACGCGACTTATGACCACGCCCAATGAACTCACTCCTGCCATGCGGCAGTATATGCAGGCCAAAAAAGACCTGCCGGAAAAAACCATCCTGCTCTTCCGCATGGGCGACTTCTACGAACTGTTCTTCGAGGACGCCAAGACGGCCGCGCCGTTGATGGACATCGTCCTCACGGCCCGGGCGGGCGTGCCCATGTGTGGCGTGCCCTACCACGCCATGCGCGGCTACATCGCCAAGATTCTCGATGGCGGCTACAAGGTCGCCATCGCCGAGCAGCTGGAGGACCCCAAGCTGGCCAAGGGCCTGGTCAAACGCGACATCACCGAGATCATCACGCCCGGGACCGTCTTGGAAGACAACCTGCTGCATGCCTCGCAAAGCCACTTCATCGTGTCGGTCATGCCCGGCAAAGAGCGCTTCGGTGTCGCCATGCTCGACCTCAGCACCGGCGATTTCCGCGTCAGCGAAGCCGCAAACGCCAGCGCGCTGGAGACCGAACTGCACCGGCTCAAACCCGCTGAGTGTATCACTCCCGACTCCAATCTCAACAGCTGGCGCCAGCAGGGCTTCCCCGATTTTCCCGCGTCCATCAGCTGGACGGGTGTTGACGACTGGCATTTCGACCAGCAGATGGCCTACGACGGCCTCTGCCGGCATTTTGCCGTGGCGTCGCTCGACGGCTTTGGCTGCCGAGCGCTGCCCCTGGCGGTTGCCGCCGCCGGCGCCTTGCTGCACTACGTTACCAACAACCTGCGGCGGGACGCCTCGCATATCACTAGCATGAGCAGCTACCAGACCGACGACGGTATGATCCTCGACCGTATCTCGCAGCGGAACCTCGAACTGGTCGAACCGATCTTCGCCGACAACAAGGGCAACACGCTGCTGTCCGTGCTGGACGAGACCATTACCCCCATGGGCGCGAGATTGCTGCGCGAATGGCTCCTGCGGCCGCTGCGCGACCGTCAGGCCATCAACGACCGCTTGGACGCCGTCGCGAATCTCAGCCAGGCGCCGATGTTCCTGGCGGAAATGCGCGAGCTGCTCGGCACCGTCCGCGATCTCGAACGGCTTATCACCCGCATCAACCTGGGCAGCGCCAACGCCCGCGACCTCCAGTCCCTGCGCTACAGCTTGGAGCAGCTGCCGGGCCTGCAGGCCGTGCTTGCCGAAGCCACGGCGCCGTTGCTGATCGGCCAGCGCCAGGCCCTCACGGCCCTGCCCGAGCTCACCGACCTCATCGCCCGCGCCATCGTCGAAGAACCGCCCCTGGCCATCAAGGAAGGCGGCATCATTCGCGAAGGCTATAACGCCGAGCTCGACGAGTTGCGCCGGGCGTCCAGCGAGGGCAAGGACTGGATCGCCAGTTACCAGGCCAAAGAGCAGGAACGCACAGGCATCAAGTCCCTCAAAGTCCGCTTCAACAAGGTCTTTGGCTATTTCATCGAGGTGACCAAGACGAATCTTGACATGGTTCCGGCTGACTACATGCGCAAGCAGACCATCGTCAATGCCGAGCGCTACATCACTCCCGAGCTCAAAGAAATCGAAGACAAGGTCCTCGGTGCCGATGAAAAAAGCACCGCGCTGGAGTACGAGCTGTTCCAGGACCTGCGAGAGAAGATCTGCGCCTATACCAGCGCCATTCAGCGCAATGCGCGGGCGCTGGCGGTGATCGACTGCCTGGCCTCGCTGGCCGAAGTCGCCGGTCGTCATCAGTACATCCGGCCGGAAGTCTGCGACGAGCCCGTGCTGGACATCCGCGACGGCCGTCACCCCGTGTTGGATGCGCGCCTGACGGAAGAGCCCTTCGTACCCAACGACGTGCATCTTGACGCGCGTCGGGACCAGCTGGCGATCATCACTGGCCCAAACATGGCCGGTAAATCCACCTACATCCGGCAGGTGGCCCTGCTGACTCTCATGGCCCAGATCGGCAGCTTCATCCCCGCTAGCAAGGCCCTCATTGGTATCACCGACCGCATCTTCACCCGCGTCGGCGCCGCCGACGACATCAGCCGCGGCCAAAGCACCTTCATGGTCGAGATGGTCGAAACCGCCAATATCCTCAACCACGCCACGCCGGCCAGTCTGATCATCCTGGACGAAATCGGCCGCGGCACCAGCACCTTTGATGGGCTCAGCCTCGCCTGGGCCGTCGCCGAGTACCTCCATGACACACCGGCCGTGAAGGCCCGCACCCTCTTCGCCACCCACTATCACGAGCTGACCGACCTGGCCGTCACCAAGACCGGCGTCCGCAACTACAACGTGCTCATTGCGGAGCAGGGCGAGCGCCTCAGTTTCATGCGCAAGATCGTCCCCGGCGCCGCCGACAAAAGCTACGGCATACACGTCGCCCGCCTGGCCGGGCTGCCGCGCGACGTCATCCGCCGCGCCGGTGAAGTGCTCGCGAATCTCGAAAACAACGAGTACGAGGACGAAGGCAAGCCCAAGCTGGCCCAGTCCAAGCGCAAAAAGCCCAAAGATAACCCCGATCAGCCCCTGCTGTTCAATCTCTAGGATACCCAACGCATGTGGGATATATCATACACTGTGACCCCCGAAAGCTGGCGGCAGGCCGCCGAAGCGCGTTACGACGCCCTCAGCACGCGCTGGCGGCGGGCGTTCTTCGTCCTTTTCGGCCTGTTGCTGCTCGTCGTTTCGTCCGTGGCGCTGGCGCGGCTGGTGCAGGTCGACGACCCGGCGGTCGTCAAGGTGCTGTTGCCGCTCTTGCTGCTGCAATTGGTTTTTGGCCTATTGTTGTTCTGCAACCGCTGGCTGACCATTGCCATACATCGCCTGGCAGGCCGCCGTCATCCCAACATGGGCAAAGACCTGCGCTACGCCTTGTCTGCCGAGGGCATTGCTGGCGCGCCCTTGGGCACCGAGCAGGTCTATCCCTGGCAGGCGTTCCAGAACGGCAAAAGCCGGGTCACCACCAAGGGCATCATCCTCATTCACGCCAGCGGCGTCTGCCACTGGCTGCCCGCAGCGGCCTTCGCCAGCACACAGGATTGGCAGGACGCCGCCGCGCTCGCCGAAAACAAACTCCGCTTCATTAAAAGGAAATCCACATGAGCGTCGCTATGGACTCACGGCTATATCTGGTCACTGACCGCTCCCGGCTGGACGGCCGCGACTTCCTCGGCGTCGTCGAAGACGCCATCCGTGGCGGCGTCACCATGCTGCAGTTGCGGGAAAAAGACTGCAGCAGCCGTGAATTTTACGACCTCGGCTTGGCTCTACGCGAGCTTACCCGCCGCTACCGCGTGCCCTTCTGGATCAACGATCGCCTGGACATCGCTTTGGCCGTGGGGGCCGACGGTCTTCATATCGGCCAGAGTGACCTCCCGGCAGCAGTCGCCAAGAAGCTCCTGCCGCCCGGCATGCTCTTGGGCGTTTCTGCCAAGACCGTCGAGCAGGCCATCGCCGCCGAACAGGCAGGCGCAGACTGCCTGGGCAGTGGCGCCGTTTACCCCACCACGACCAAGGTCATCACCCGCACCCTCGCCCTCGACGAGCTCCGGCGCATCAAGGCTGCCGTGAAAATACCCGTCGTCGCCATCGGCGGCATCACTGCCGACAATCTCGCGCCGCTGATGGCCTGCGGCATCGACGGTGTCGCCGTGGTCTCGGCCATCATGGCATCGCCGCAGCCTGAAGCTGCCGCGCGCACAATCCTCGCCGCCGTAGACCGCCACCGCCAATTCTAGGCCGTGGCTATTCGTAGTATCCCGTAGCCAAGCTATTTTCGCTCCATCAGAGGATACAATCACTGCAGGCAGAGGGGTCCCATCATGTCATCACATCTTCGCAAACGCATCCTGATCACTGGCGGCGCCGGCTTTCTGGGCTCACACCTGGCCGACCGCATGATCGCCGCCGGCCACGACGTGCTCGTTGTCGATAATTTCTACACTGGCACCAAGGACAACATCCGCCACCTGCTCGACAATCCGCACTTCGAGCTGATGCGCCACGATGTGACCTTCCCGCTCTACGTGGAAGTCGACGAGATATTCAATCTGGCCTGCCCGGCCTCGCCGGTGCACTACCAGTTCGATCCTGTGCAGACGACCAAGACCAGCGTGCACGGCGCCATCAATATGCTTGGCTTGGCCAAGCGCGTGAAGGCCAAAATCCTCCAATCCTCCACCAGCGAAGTCTATGGCGATCCCGATGTGCACCCCCAGAC
>JAQWBY010000300.1 GCA_028706165.1 Lentisphaeria bacterium
GATCCAGGACGGCGATGAGGCCCTTGCGCCCCACCATCTCGTAGCAGTCCTTGATCATCCGGCCGAGTTCCTTCTTGCCAACCGGGCCATTAAAGAAGCCCATGACCTCCGGCCAGATCTCATTGAAAATACAGCGGCCGACGGTGGTGACGATGAAGCGCTCGTTCTTGACCGCCGCGCCCCAGGTGGTGTCTTTGCCATAGAAGGGATTGCGCAGATTGACATGATCATGAATATGCAATGCCTTCGCGTCGTAGGCACGGAGCAACTCGTGGTAGTCATTGAACCAGCGTTGTTCCTTGGCGGGAGTCTTCAGGAAAGCCTCTTTGTCACGCTTGTTTTCATAGCACAGATAATACACCCCGAGGGTGATATCCTGGCTGGGCGTGGTGATCGGCTTGCCGCTGGCCGGCGAAAAAATGTTGTTCGGAGCCAGCATGATCAACTTGGCTTCCAGCTGCGCCTCATTCGACAGCGGAACGTGCACGGCCATCTGGTCGCCGTCAAAGTCCGCGTTAAACGCCGTACAGACCAACGGATGCAGACGAATGGCCTGGCCCTCAATCAAGATCGGATCAAAAGCCTGAATACTCAGACGGTGCAAGGTCGGGGCGCGGTTCAACAGAATGGGATGGCCCTTGATCACTTCATCCAGGATGTCCCACACTTCTTTCCGCCGCTGCTCAATCCACTTCTTGGCGTTGCGGACGGTATGCACATGCCCACGCTCTTTCAGGCGTCGCATGATGAATGGCTCGAAAAGCACCAGCGCCATCTCCTTGGGCAGACCGCACTGATTGATCCGCAGCTCGGGACCCACAACGATCACCGAACGCCCCGAGTAGTCAACGCGCTTACCCAGAAGATTCTGGCGGAAACGGCCCTGCTTACCTTTAAGCATGCCAGTGAGCGACTTCAGCGGACGGTTGCCCGTGCCTGTCACTGCCCGGCCGTGACGCCCGTTGTCCAGCAACGCGTCAACCGCTTCCTGCAACATGCGTTTCTCATTGCGAATGATCACTTCAGGCGTCTTCAGCTGCAACAAATTGCGCAGACGGTTGTTGCGATTGATCACCCGGCGGTAGAGATCATTCAGGTCCGAAGTGGCAAAACGACCGCCTTCGAGCGGCACCAACGGCCGCAACTCCGGAGGAATGACCGGCAGCACATGCAGGACCATCCAGCAGGGATTCATCTTGTTCTCGATAAAGCCCTCGACCAGGCGCACCCGCTTGGCAATCTTTTTCCGCACAGCTTTGCTCTTGGTGGTTACCAGCTCTTCAGACAATTCCACCCGGATCGCTTCGAGATCAAGCTTCGCCAGCAGTTCTTCAATGGCCTCGGCGCCCATCCCGGCCTTGAAGGAATCCCCATAGGCCTCGCGGCTCTCGCGATATTCTTCCTCGCTGAGCAGCATCTGGTCCTCAAGGGGCGTATTGCCCTTGTCGGTGACGATCCATGATTCGTAGTACAGGACTTTTTCCAGCGCCCGCGGCGTCATGTCGAGCATCAGGCCAAGCCGGCTCGGCATGCATTTGTAGAACCACACGTGAGAAACCGGCACGGCCAGTTCGAGGTGCCCCATGCGCTCGCGACGAACGCGGGACAGGGTCACTTCCACGCCGCAGCGATCACAAACCACGCCCTTGTGTTTCACGCGTTTGTACTTGCCGCAATTGCATTCCCAGTCATGCGTCGGCCCGAAAATCCGTTCACAGAACAAACCGCCTTTTTCAGGCTTGAAGGAACGGTAATTGATGGTCTCAGGATTTTTGACCTCGCCGTGGCTCCAAGAGCGGATCGTCTCGGGTGAGGCGACGCCGATGGTCACGCAGCTGGTCTCGTCCATTGCTTCAATACCAGTCAGTTGTTTCAGTGTGCTGTCCAAGTAAACAGCCCTCCATAGGTTGAGAATCTGGTTCCAGTTACTTTTGCGCAAAAAGGATCATGACCGCAGCGCCGCCGGCTGGCAGCGCCGCTTCACACGCTTCGTTTAGGCCATAACCCCTTTATTGCGGCGGACACGCACGTCCAGACACAAACTCATCATTTCTTTCATCAGGACGTTGAAGGACTCCGGCGTGCCCGCAACCAGCGAGTTGTCACCACGCATGATCGATTCGTAGATCTTTGTCCGGCCAGTCACATCGTCGCTCTTGACGGTCAGCATTTCCTGCAGGGTATGCGCCGCGCCATAGGCCTCCAGCGCCCACACTTCCATTTCACCGAAACGCTGTCCACCATGCTGAGCCTTGCCGCCCAGCGGCTGTTGGGTCACCAGCGAGTAAGGGCCAACCGCGCGAGCGTGAATCTTGTTCGCTACCAAGTGGTCCAGTTTCAACATGTAAATCTGACCAACCATGATGCGCTGCCCAAAGGGCTCGCCACTGCGACCGTCGAAAAGACGCGTCTTGCCATCAAGGCCGATAAAGCAATCGCTGCGGTCACGGCCCGCTTCGTCAACCACGCGGCCGTCTTTGGCGATTTTCCAGCCCTGCTGTTCGACCTTTGCCTTGCGGGCCTCGGCCAGCAACTCGTTGATCTTGCTCTCATGGATGCCGTCGAACACCGGCGTGGCCGCCGTGATGCCAAGCACTTTCGCCGCCCAGCCAACGTGCGTCTCGAAAACCTGCCCGACGTTCATGCGCGAGGGCACGCCCAGCGGATTCAGGACGATGTCCACCGGAGTACCATCCGCCATGTACGGCATGTCGGCTACCGGCACAATCTTGGCGACAATACCCTTGTTACCGTGCCGACCGGCCATCTTGTCACCAATGGAGATGCGGCGCTTGCTGGCAATGTACACTTTGACCGACTTAATCTTGCCCATGTCGGCTCCGTCGCCCTTGCCCAGCAGGTCAATGGCTTCCTTGCGGCATTGCTCGTTGTCACGCAACTTCACCCGGAAGGGCTTGATAATCTCTTCAATCTTGGACTTTTCCTCGCCATCACGCATGATGTAGCTGTCGTGATAGGTGGCCAAACGGGTCAGCATCACTCTGGTGATCTTGCGATCAGCCGGTATCACGTCCTCAGGCTCCTTGGCAACCAAACGCGTCACCGTGCAGCTCAGTTTCTGGCCGAGGAATTCCTCGCTCAATGCGCGGACCATGTCCTCAATGATGCCCAGCTGTTCGCCACGATATTTCGCCTCGGTGTCCTTGATCAGCGCCCGCACTTCCTGCCGCGTCTTCTTCTGTTTGCCTGGCTCTTGACGACGTTCAACGCGCACGTCCATGACGATGCCCGAACAACCGCCGGAAACCAGCAGCGAACTGTCCTTGACGTCCGCCGCCTTCTCGCCGAAGATCGCCTTCAACAGCCGCTCTTCCGGCGCCAGCTCCGTCTCGGACTTCGGCGTAATCTTGCCCACCAGGATGTCGCCAGGCTTCACTTCCGCACCAATGCGAACCACGCCCTCGGTGTCAAGATTGCGCAATGCGTCTTCCCCGACGTTCGGGATGTCCCTGGTGATCTCTTCGGCGCCCAGTTTCGTGTCCCGGGCGATGACGTCTTCCAGACTCACGTGCACGCTGGTATAGGTGTCTTGGTGCACCAGCCGCTCACTGATGATAATCGCGTCCTCGAAGTTATAGCCATGCCAAGGCATGAAAGCAACCGTCACGTTCCGTCCCAACGCGATCTCGCCCTGGTCCGTCGAGGCGCCATCAGCAATCGTCTGGCCTTTCTTGACCACGTCGCCACGACGGACGATGGGCCGCTGATTCACCAGCGTCGATGCATTCGAACGCAGAAATTTGTAGAGGGCGTAGGTCTGCACCTTGTCAGGATGCTTCGTCTCATCGGGTTCTTTGCCATCACTGGTGATCACAATGCGCTCAGCGTTGGCTGATGCGACAATGCCATCCCCGCGGGCAACTACAATAGCGCGGGAATCGCGCGCCACGACGTGCTCAAGGCCAGTGCCCACCAAGGGGCGTTCGGCCTTCAGCAACGGCACTGCTTGGCGCTGCATGTTCGCGCCCATCAGCGCCCGGTTCGCGTCGTCGTGCTCCAGGAAGGGAATCAAGCCGGCGGCGGCGCTGATCAGCTGCTTGGGTGACACGTCGATGTAATCGATCGTCTCTCTTTCATGCTCGCCGGAATCGCCCTGCAGACGCGACAGCACGTAGTTGTTCACAAAGGCGCCCTTGCTGTCTTGCGGCGCGTTCGCCTGGGCTATCACAAAACGCTCTTCCTCATCCGCAGTGAGATAATCGACGTCTTTGGTCACCATGGAATTCTTCACGCGGCGATACGGCGTTTCAATGAAACCAAAATCGTCAATCTTACTATACAAGGCCAGCGACGAAATGAGACCGATGTTCGGACCTTCCGGCGTTTCAATCGGGCACACCCGGCCATAATGACTGGAATGGACGTCACGAACGTCAAAGCCGGCGCGATCACGGGTCAGACCGCCCGGTCCCAAGGCACTCAAACGCCGTTTGTTCGTCAGCTCGGCCAGGCAATTCGTCTGGTCCATGAACTGACTCAGCTGGTTGCGGCCGAAGAAATCGCGAATGACGCTGGCCAGAGCCTTCGTGTTCACCAGCTTGGTTATGCTCAGATCGTCAGCGCTGTCGCTGGACGACAGACGCTCGCGAATCAGATTAGCCGTGCGCGTCAAGCCGATGCGGCACTGATTCTGCAACAGTTCGCCAACCGTGCGCACCCGCCGACGGCCTAAGTGATCAATGTCGTCAACCGGGCCGTTCGTCTTGCGCAAGCGCATCAGATGGGCCGTCGCCGCCGCCACGTCGAACTTCGTCAACACCCGCACATCAGCCGGAACATCAATGTGCAGGCGCTGGTTCATCTTGAAGCGACCGACCAGACCCAGATCGTAGCGACGCGGGTCTTCAAACAAACGCCGGAAAAGCGTGCGGGCATTCGCCAAAGATGGCGGATCTGTTGGCCGCATGCGACGGTAGA
>JAQWBY010000029.1:0-13621 GCA_028706165.1 Lentisphaeria bacterium
GTTTGCCTTTTTCACCACGCTCCGGAGGACCCGTCATGACTGCAGATGACTTAGTACGCTTTTTCACCAACCAGCTCGTCATCTTCGACGGCGCCACCGGCACCGAGCTCTATCGCCGGCATGTGTTCACCAACCGCTGTTACGACGAGCTCTGTCTGTCCGAACCCAAGTTGGTCAGCGATATCTACCGCGATTACCTGCGCGCCGGCGCCGACGTGCTCACCACCAACTCATTCGGCGCCCAGCGCCTCGCCTTGAAAAAATTTGGCTTGGCGGACAAATGCTCGGCGATCAACGAAGCCGCCGCGCGTTTGGCGCGGCAGGCAGTTGAGGACCAGCACCGCGTGGGGACGGCGTTGGTCGCCGGCTCGCTGGGTCCTATTGCTACCACGGGCACCAGCAGCGCCGAACGCATCGCCATGTGGCTCGAACAGGCCCGCGCGCTGCTCGCCGGCGGTGCTGACCTGTTGCTTTTTGAGACCCTGCCCAATCGCGAGGCCGCCGACGAAGCGCGCAGCGTCATGGCGGAGCTCGGTGGCGACCAGGCGTTCATCTTGTCCCATGCGGTCGCCGACGACGGCGATCTCGACCAGGCCGTCCAGCAGCGCCTACTCATGCCCGACGACGGCCGGCCGCTGCCCGCCGTCATCGGCTTCAACTGCGGCATGGGGCCGGACAAGATGCTCAGCATCCTTGAAATCGCGGTGAAGTACTGCGACCGGCCGTTGCTGGTCCAGCCGAATGCCGGCGCCCCGCAGCACGTGGATTTCCGCCAGCTCTATCTGTGCTCGCCGGAATACCTGACCACCTACGCATTGCGCTACATCGCCCTCGGCGCCCGCGCCGTTGGCGGCTGCTGCGGCACGACGCCCGAGCATATTGCCGACCTGGCGCGCTCCGTCAAACCCCTGGGTAAGAGCCAGCAGATCGCACAGGTCATCGCCAAAGCCGCGCCGGCCGAAACGCCCCAGGCAGAAGAGGTCCCCCTTGCCGAACGCTCGCGCTTCGGCCGCAAACTCGCCGCCGGCGAGTGGGTCACCACCGTCGAAATTTCGCCGCCGCGTGGCTGGCAGACTGCCGACATCGTTGCCAAGGCCAAGCTGTGCCAAGAGGCCGGGGTTGACGTCATCAACATCCCCGACGGCCCCCGCGCCGCGCCGCGCATGTCGCCGATCATCACCGCGCTGCACATCCAGCAGCAGGCCGGCATTGAAGCCGTGCTACATGTCTGCGGCCGCGACCGCAATTTCATCGGCTTGCAAGCCGACTTGCTCGGCTGCGCAGGCTGCGGCATCCACAACTTCCTGTTCATCACTGGCGATCCGCCCAAACTGGGCAACTACGGCTTCGCCTCGGGCGTCTTCGACACCGACTCCATCGGGCTCGCCAAGCTCCAAAAGGACCTCAATCGTGGTTTCGATTTTGGCGGTCAGAAGATTGACCCGCCAACTGCCGCCGTCATCGGCGTCGGCGCCGACCCCAACGCCATTGATTTCCAGCGCGAGATCGACCGGCTGAGGCAGAAGGCCGCCGCTGGCGCGGACTTCGTCACCACGCAGCCCGTCTTTGATCCCGAAGCCCTCAAGCGCTTTGTGGAGGCCATTGCCGACCTGCATCTGCCCGTGATCGCGGGCATCTGGCCGCTGGCCAGCCTGCGTAATGCGCTGTTCATGAAGAACGAAGTACCCGGCGTGGTTGTTCCGGACGCGATCATCACGCGCATGGAAGCCGCCAACACCCGCGAAGAGCAGCTCGCCACGGGCATCGCCATCGCCCGTGAAGCCGTGGCGGCCGTCAGGCCCTACGTAGCCGGCGTGCAGGTCAGCGCGCCCCTGGGCAATGTTCGCGCCGCGCTGGCCGTCCTGGCGTTATAAAACGCCGCCGCCATTGCCGGCAGCGCCCTACGTGCCGAAGACCCCGCGAGATAGGCCCCATGAACATCACTTTCTGGAATGAGCTGGCCGATCACTACCAGCGCGAAACCCACATCGCCACCGACGATTTTCACTTCGGGCCCTTGCTGCCGGGCGACAAGGCCCTCGGGGTGCTTCCCGACAGCGTCGCCGGCCTGGACTGCCTGGAAATCGGCTGCGGAGCGGCGCAGAACTCGCTTTATCTGGCGCAACGCGGTGCGCGCTGTGTCGCCTGCGACGGCGCCGAACAGCAGCTCAAGCACGCGCGCGTCCTAGCCAAGAAGCTCGGCTTCCACCTTGAGCTGCATTGCTGCGACTTGGAAGAACTGCCCATGCCGCCGGAACGACTTTTTGATCTCGTGCACAGCACACACGCCCTGGCTTTCGCCGGCGATCAGCAGCGGGCCATCCGTGCCTGGGCCGCGCGAGTGAAACCCGGCGGCGTCCTCGTCATCAGCACCGTCCATCCCCTCGCCGGCAGTGAATGGCTGGACGTCGATGACGACAGCGGTGTCTTCGTCAAAGACTACTTCCATCCCGCCGCCGAGGTCAGTGAAAGTGACCTGGGCAGCACGGGCAGCAGTCGCGCCGAGCCCATCAGCGCCATCGCCCAGTGCCTGGTTGACTGCGGCTTGATCATCGACCGCATCCTCGAACCGACGCCGCCCGCGACCGCCGACCAACGCCTGCGGGACAGCGTGCCGTACTGGAGCGCAGCTTGGGAAGAGCACGCCGCCGAACTGGCGAAGGTGCCTTACACGGTCATTTTCCGCGCTAGAAGACCCGAGCCCACCGCAGCAGCGTTCGCTTTCGCGCCCACCGCACGCGCCAACGCGGACTGTTGCCTGGACCGTCCCGATCCCGCCGCCGCGGCCAGCGAACGGCGCGCGTTGGCGGCACGGCGCGACGCCCTGGCGGTCCGCGCGCGCGCCTTCCGTTCCATCCGCGACTTCTTTGCGCAGGCGGACTTCCTCGAAGTCCACACGCCGATTCGCATTCCCACGCCGGCCCTGGAGGACTACATCGACGCCGAGGCGGCCGGCAGTCACTGGCTACGGACCTCGCCCGAACTGCACATGAAACGCATGCTCGCCGCTGGCTACGAACGCCTCTACCAGCTCGGTGCCTGCTTCCGCGCGGGCGAATCCGGCCAGCGGCACCGCGGCGAGTTCACCATGCTCGAATGGTACCGCGCCAACGCCGGCTGGCGTCAGGTCCTTGACGACTGCGTCAGGCTCTTCCGGCAGGTCGCCCAGGCAGCCATCGGCACTCAGCAATGTCCTTTCCGCGGACAGATCATCGACCTGGCTGCGCCCTGGGAGGAGATCAGCGTCGACGAGGCCTTCCGGCGTTACGCCGGCGTCGATCTCGACCAAGCCATTGCCGACGGGCATTTTGAAGACGTGCTGGTAGAGAAAGTCGAGCCACAGTTAGGCATTGGCCGGCCAACCGTGCTGAGCGAATACCCGCTGGCCTGCAGCGGCCTGAGCCAGCCCATACCGGGCCGGCCCAACCGCGTCGAACGCTGGGAAGTGTACGCCGCCGGCCTGGAACTGGGCAATGCCTGCAGCGAGCTGATTGATCCCGCCGAGCAGCTTCGCCGCTTCCTCGCCTGCGCGGAACTCCGCGCTCGCGAGGGCCGCGAGGTCTATCCCATGGACCAGCCCTTCCTCGATGCGCTGCGCTGCGGTATGCCGCCCAGCGCCGGCGTCGCCATCGGCGTCGACCGCCTCGTCATGCTCCTCACCAACGCCAGCGACATCAACCAGGTCAACGCCTTCTGAACACGCCACCCGCAATAAGCGCCGGTGGATGTTGCCAAGGGCCTGCGCGTTGACGCCCTACTCCGCAAAATCCAATGCTCTTCACTTAACAAATTTCATAGTGCCTTAAGCTTCAGCAAAACAGCCTGTTATGATCGCGGCAATAAAATGCCAGATCGCCAAGTTCGGCCCGGAGGGCCGTACCATGCATAGCCCCGAGTGAGGCGCCCGGAGGGCGTCGCAACCCGGGGTACCGAGAACATAACTGATTGCGCCTGGAGGGCGCCACACTGGCCTGCCACGTCGCACCTCACCGCGCCAGAGTGAGGCAGCGGGCGGGCGGTTATCGATCACTCCTATGAAACCCGGCGTCGCAAAGGTCGGCGGAAATCAAGGTCGGATGGCTGGGCGACGGTTGGCCGTGGGTTTCCTGCAAATTGTCCCCGGTGTTTTCGCCACCGGGGTGGTTACTGGCCGGGTACTACTCCGCGTCGCTGGGCATTTCGAAGGTGAAGCGGCCCAGGCGCCCCTGTCGGTAGTCCTTGAGGAAGGCCACGGCGGCGCGGTCGTGATCCGGAACACCGCCGGGCAAAAGCAGCCCGCGGCGGGCGGCGATAGCGTCCAGCAACACCGTTATGCTCGCCGGAAAAGCCGTCAGCCCCAACAAGTCCCACTTGACCACGGCGGCGATACGGCGCAGCTCCGACCAAAGGAATTCCGCCAGCAGGGTCGGCGGAATCAGCTCTTCCTTAAGCGAGCCGATTAGGGCCAACATGAGTTCGTGGCGCTTGTTTTCGATGCGCGGCCAGAGAATGCCCGGGGTGTCCAGCAGCTCGACGTCGTTATTGATGCTGATCCACTGATTCTGGCGGGTGACGCCGGGCTTCGGGCCGACCTGGGCCTTGTTCCGGGCCACGAGGTGATTCACCAACGTCGACTTGCCGATATTGGGAATGCCGCTGATCATGATGCGCGCCGGTCGCGTCAACGCCCGGGTCGCACCGCGCTCTGCACGCATCTGCCGCACCAGCGAGCTCCAGAGCGATGGTAGCTGTCGCACGCTCGCGGTCTTGCGCGCATCAAAAAACTGTATGCGCTCGCCCTGGCGGGCAAAATACGCCGACCAGGCCCGCGACGCCGCCGGACTAGCCAGATCTGCCTTGTTCGCCAGCAGCAAAAATGGCCGGTTGGTGAGGATGGACCGCAGATCGGGATTGCGCGACGACAGGGGCGCCCGCGCGTCAATCAACTCCACCACCAAGTCCACCAGCTTCAGGGCGTCCTGCATCTGCCGGCCAGCCTTGAGCATGTGGCCGGGATACCAGCCTGTCAGCGGATACTGCGAAAAGTCGTCTTGAATCGTCATCAGCCTTGGTCCTGTCGAAAACCGGAGATGGCGCCCATCGCGGCCAACGAGGGCAGTTCATTCCACGGCGCTGGCTGGGGAATCTGCAAAGTCCAGTCATCGCCGAGGGTCTGGCGAGCCCAGGCGGCAAAATTCAGCAGGTCTTGGAGGTCCCAGTGCATAGTGGCCTGCCGCCGTTCACAATGGGAGCCGTCGTGGCACACGCCGGGGGGCATGCCCAGCAGCCGCAAGGTGCCGCCGTTGTGCGCCGCCGCCAGCTGGCGGATGACCCGCTTCGCAATCGCCACCGTGGCCTTGCTGCTCCAGCAGAGCTGCGGCAGACGCTCGCCCGACGCGCCCTGGCGGTAGGCCGTCGGCACCATCGCCGCCGCGCCAAAATCAACGCTGTAGGCGCCGCGCTCGCCCGATGCGCCACGGAGATCGACGCCGCCCGCATCCGGCAAGAAGGCCAGCGGCTGCAAAGCAGGGGCGGCAGTGTCCGCGCTCGTCGTCAATGCCGGCGCCGACCAGGCCAACATAGAGCAAAAACGGTAGTCACGCACCTGCGGTTCCACGCCAGCACCGGCGGGCATGACCTGCCGGTAGCAGAGCAGCTCGTCGTCGCTGACGCGCAGTGAGTACTGCATCTGCGTCGGCACCACGCCCAGCCCGTAATGCCAGCGCCACAAATCAAAGCCAGTGGAGTATTCCACCCGCCGACCAGCGTGGTCTTCGAAAATCATTGACAGCGGCACCTCGCGCCAAGTGATACTTTTGCCGGACTGCAGCTCGCGCCAGACCGGCGGCGCCTCGCCGTCGGCGGGCAGCAACAGCAGTAGGCGCCGCCATTCGCCAGGCAGCCGCAACACCGACATGGCCACGCCGAGTTTGCTGTCGCCGCGTCCCCAGTGCAAATCTACCGTGATCCGACCGCAGTTGCCTGCATAACGGATGATCTGCCGGACCGAATGCTGGGCCTGCTGGCCATAATGCCCCGCACTCTCAAACACCGCACTGCCACTTTTGCGGAAAGCCCGGCTTTTGTCCAACACCAGCGTATCAACGGCGGTCGCATCCGTGGCCGCCAAAAAGCTGTGGAGCAGCTCGTGGCCATCCACGCAAAGATGCCGCGGGCCATTGGCGGCATCCACCGGATGCCGCAATGACCAGCCCGCACTGGGGTATTCAATCGTGAAATCCGTACTTGGCGTACTTTCTGTCATCAGTTCATGTCCTTCCAACCCGACGGCGTCACGCCTGGGCAATTCAAATTAATAAGTTAATGTGCGAAGTTTTGTGATGAAACTTGTTGTGGCCAATCGGCAATTCCTTGTGACAATGTGACCGATACCCTTCTTGTACAAAAAGGATTACTCGCAACTTACTTCTTATTAATCACTTGCGCATGAATTTGCCCCGTAGGGGCACCACCATGCTTAACCCCAGGCTTCAGCCTGGGGTAAGGTATCCCATAGAAATCAGTGCCTCGTAGAGGCACTACAGCACCGAAGTCTTGGTTGATAATTATCTGTAATCGTCTTCAGATTGTATTTGTCAGGCAGTCAGTAGTGCCCCTACGGGGCACAATTGGCGGGAGAGCTCTTTTCCCCAGGCTAAAGCCTGGGGTTAAGCATAGTTAAGCGCCTACGGCGCAGGTTAAGGATTCAGAACCACTGCGTCAAAATTCACTTTCTATCACGAGATTGCACACATTGCCATTAATCAACATCAAGCAGGGGCAGTTGCGGTTTGGGGCCACGGGCGACAAAAGGCTCCACAAAGGCCGCCGTAAAATCAAAGACGGCCGCAAAATCGCTCTTGGCGTCATTGGGGCTGGTGCCCAGGAGGCCCACGTCGGCGAGGTTGAAAACGATATCGCCAAAATCGTCACTACGGGTGACATTCCACGACTCCAGCACGTCAATGGCCAGCGGCCCGTATTTCTGCAGCAGCAGCTTTTTCGCGATCATCAGCAATTCCTGGCCACTGATATGCTTGGCGATGCCTGTCTCGCCCTTGCTGCGCAATTCCTGGGTCGCCCGGCTCACCACCTCCTCGATGAAGAGGTACGCCTCGACCGGAAAGCGCCGGTCCTTGGCCAAAACCTGCAGCAGCCGCGCCCGATGTTCGTCGCTCTCCATTACGCTTTCACCTTGGCTGAGATTTCCGTCGCCAGCGCCTGCATCGCGGCCGGGCCGTCGTATTTCTTGGCGGCGGCCTGGATGATGACGCCATCGTTGACAAAACGCGGCAGGATGTGCAAATGGGCGTGGGGTACGACCTGGCCGGCCACCGCGCCGTTGTTGAGGAAGAGATTGAAGCCCTCGGCGCCGGTCGCCCGCATGATCGCCGGCGCGACCCGCGCGGCCACGCTCATCATGTGTGCTAGGTATTCCGCCGGCAGCGTCGTGATGCTGTGATGGTGGTCCTTCGGCACAACCACGCTATGCCCGAAATTGAACGGCGCGATGTCCAGAAACACCAGCACGAGATCGTCCTCGTAGACCTTCGCGGCGGGTATCTCGCCTTTGATGATCTTGCAGAATACGCAATCGTCTACCAGTGACATGATCAGCTCTCCTTTCTTGGTCCGCGCGAGGGGCAAGCCTCGTTGTCGTAATAACTCGCACAACGGCGGTGCCGCTGCAGCGCGGGTTACTTGCCCGGCACCAATGGCTTCGTCGAATTGCGGTAGAGATTCACCGCCTCTACTATAGCGTCGGCGATCTGCTCCTGACGACTGGCCTGTAACAGCCGCGTCCGCTCGCCGGCATTGCTGATGAAGCCCATCTCAACGAGCACTCCCGGACAACTCAGCTCACGAATCACATAAAAGCGTTTCCGACGCACGCCGCGGTCCGTCGCGCGAGTCTTCGCCAACAGTTTCTTTTGCGTATAAAAACTGAAATAGGCGTTTTCCTTGCAGTATTTATCTGCGGGGCAGGCCTTTTTTTCGACTTTGCTGGCGCCGGTCGCCGGTGTCAGTTGCGGCGTGGCGGCAAAGACTTCGATGCCCGACACGCTTGCCGCCGCCGAATTGCAATGCAGGCTGATAAAGAGGTCGGCCTTGACCCGCGCCGCCAACTGCGGCCGCTCGGCAAGGGTGATGAACTCGTCTTTGCTGCGCGTGTAGCTGACCTTATAGCCCTGCCGCTGCAGCTTCCGCCCTAGCCGCAGCGCGACCTGCAGATTGATGTCCTTCTCGCGATGCTCGCCACAGATGGCGCCGACGTCCTTGCCGCCGTGCCCGGGGTCGATGACAACATGCCGGACCTGTCGTCGCGGCAGCGTGCCAATGCGCATGATTGGATCAAGAATCTTCGAGAGGTCCAGCGACGCCAGCAGATACTCGTCGCCGCTCTTGCGCAAGGGAAAGCCCGCGTACACCTTCACGCCATTGAGCGTGAACTCGCGGCTTTGAAAGGTGAAGGCGATGGTCGAGTACTGCGAACTTAACACCGCCTCTTTAGCGCCGGGACTGTAACGCATGCCATAAAATGCCGCAATGTCCCGCAGATACAGATATTTTACGCCGCCCTGCTCCACAAAACGGATATTGGGCTTCTTCGCCGCCGCGGCGTCGGACAGGGGCAGGATGAAAATTGACAGCACGAAGATGAGCATGCCACGACAACATGTCCTCATCTTCGCCTCCATAACGGAAATTGCCCTCAAGTCAGGCGGTCAATCATCTTCTCGTCCACGACTAGCTTGGGCTGCTTGGGCGCTTCGGGCAGATTGTACATCACGTCGAGCATGATGCCCTCCAAAATCGTCCGTAAGCCCCGTGCACCGGTGCCCTTGGCGACTGCCAGATCGGCTATCCGACCAACCGCACCCGTGGTGATCTGCAGTTCGACATCTTCCATCGCGAACAACGCTTGGTACTGCTTGACGAGGGCGTTCTTGGGCTCGGTCAGGATGGTTATCAGGTCCTCGCGGCTCAATTCGCGCAAAGCCGTGACCACTGGCAGACGGCCGACAAACTCAGGAATCAGCCCGAAGCGGAGCAGGTCCTCGGGCTCAACCCGGCTCATCATGTCCTGCTTGCTCTCACTACTAGGCTCCACGTCGTTCTTTTCCAGATTGCGGGCAAAGCCCAGCATGCGCTTGCCGATGCGCCGTTGAATGATCTGATCAAGACCGACAAAGGCCCCGGCGCAGATGAACAGAATGTTCGTCGTGTCCACCTGGATGTACTCTTCCTGCGGGTGCTTGCGACCGCCTTTGGGTGGCACATTGGCCACCGTGCCCTCCAGTATCTTTAGCAGGGCCTGCTGCACCCCTTCGCCAGACACGTCACGCGTAATCGACACATTCTCGGAACGCTTCGCAATCTTGTCGATCTCGTCAATGTAGATTATGCCCACCTGCGCCTTCGGCAGCTCGTAGTTCGCCGCCTGGATCAGTCGCAACAGAATGTTCTCGACATCGTCGCCCACGTAGCCGGCCTCGGTCAAAGTCGTCGCATCGGCAATCGCAAATGGCACATTGAGCTTCTTGGCCAGCGTCCGCGCCATCAGCGTCTTGCCCGAACCCGTTGGCCCAATCAGCAAAATGTTGCTCTTCTCAAGCTCCACATCCTGCGACATCGCCGCGTGATCACGCAAATAACGCAGGCGCTTGTAGTGATTGTAAACCGCCACCGACAACACCCGCTTGACGGCGTCCTGGCCAACCACGTAGTCGTCCAGATGCTTCTTCATCTCGCTGGGCTTGATCACCTCCGGAACATAATATTTGGTCGGCTGGCGCTTTTCGCGGGGCGCTTCCATAAACACGTCGTGACACACCTCGACGCAGTCGTTGCAGATGAAGGCGTCGCCCGACGGCGCACTGATCAACTGTTTGACTTCAGCACGCTCACGGCCACAGAATGAACAAAAGGCCTGCGGTTCTGGTTTTTTTGACCTAGCCATAGAATCTAAATTTTCCCATAATTCGTCAGTACAACGCCGGTGTTGCCGGCAAGAGTCGCCCCTTCTGGGCTTGCTCAGCGGCGTGACGACATGACCTGATCAACCAGGCCATAGTCCTTGGCTTCGTTGGCCGAGAGGAAGAAATCACGCTCGCTGTCTTTGCGCAGTTGTTCGGCAGTCTTACCGGTGTGCTTGGCCAAAATGTCATAAAGGACTGTGCGAATGCGCAGGATTTCCTGCGCGTGGATGTCAATATCCGCCGCCGTGCCTTCGTAGCCGCCGGACGGTTGGTGGACCAGGATGCGCGCGTTCGGCAACGCAAAACGCTTGCCGGGCGCGCCGGCCGCCAGCAGAATGGCGGCCATGCTCGCGGCCTGGCCAACGCAGTAGGTCCGCACGTCACAGCTGAGCATCTGCATGGTGTCGTAGATGGCCAGACCGGCCGACACGCTGCCGCCGGGGCTGTTGATGTACAGCTCGATGTCCTTTTTCGGATCCTCATTCTGCAAAAACAGGAACTGAGCGACCAGCAGGTTCGCGACATTGTCGTCCACCGGCGTACCCAGCAGCACGATGCGGTCCTTGAGCAGCCGCGAATAGATGTCGTACTGCCGCTCGCCATGCCCCGTCTGTTCCAGCACGAAAGGCATGTAGAGGTTGTTTCGTGGCGATTCGCTTATCTTAGTCATTCCTGTTTCTCCTGTCATGTCCTTACAGCCAACGGCAGCCAGCGTTGATCAGCGCCTGGCTGCCGAAAAGCCCGAGTCACCCGCGCCACAGTGGCGTCGGGCCAACTCATGCCAACTCTGTAATGTCCCGTCTCTCGCCGCGGCGATGTGCTCACGCCTGCTCTTTGGCGGCGTCAGCGGCGGGCACTTCGGCGACGTCGGCCCACTGCACGAGCTGGTCGACGGTCTTGGTCTCGGTCAGGCTGGCGATCAACCCGGGAATCTGGCCGTTCTCCTGCATGCGCTTGATCATGACCTTCGGGCTGACCTGCTCATAGCGCGCAAAGTAGCTCACCATCGAGCTGATCTCGCGATTGTCAACGGTGATATTTTCAGCCTTGGCAATGGCTTCGAGAACGTAGTGACGACGGAGCTTCGCGGCGGCCTCGCCCTCAGCCCGCGTGGCCATCTCCTGACTCATCTCGCGCAGCTCTTCGGGCTTCTTGCCAGCACGCACAGCCTCGTCGTAGTACTCTTTCAGCAGGCCTTCTTTCTCCTGCTTGAGCACGGTCGGCGGCAGGGGGAAATCAAGACCGCTGAGAATGGTCTGCACCAGCTGGTCGCGCAGCTGCTGGTCGCGGTTGCGCGTCTCCTGACTCTGCAGATTGGTCTTGACCTTGTCGCGCAGATCGTCCACGCCTTCGGTACCGGCTTCCTTCGCGATTTCTTCAGTCAACTCCGGCACCTGCCGGCCATGCACTTCTTTGACGCTGAAATGATAGGGCAGGCTCTTGCCGGCCAGGCATTCCTCGCGGTAGTCCGCCGGGAAAGTCAAAGTGACGTCCTTTTCGTCGCCGGCGCTGACGCCGACCAGCGCGGTCATCACGCCCGGCAGCATCTCTGGTTCGCGCAGAACCAGCCAGGTATTCTCGGCTGCAACGACGTACTTGGCTTTCTCAGGTACTTCCAAGCCTTCAGGCAGTTGGGCCTGGTAGCTGACCTGCAGCATGTCCTGCTGCTCTGCCGGGCGCTCAACCTTCGTAAAAGACTGGCGTGACTGCAGCCAGTTGTTGATGAACTCATCGACCTGCTCGTCGCCAATCACCACAGCAGCGCGGCTCAGATGCAGGCCCTTGTACTCCGGCAACGCAATCTCGGGAATGTACTCGCATTTGACCGTGAAGGCGAAAGGCTGGCCAAGCTCAAAACTCAAGTTTTCCATGTCCACCACTTCGGGGCTGCTGGCCAATTCAAGCTTCTCCTGCTCCGTCATGCCGCGATAGCCCGCACTCACCAACTGCTCAAGAGCCTCTGCCTTGATCTCTTTCTCATAGCGGTTGAGCAGCAACGTCCGCGGGATTTTCCCCGCACGAAAGCCCGGCAGTTTCACCTGTTGACCCAATTTCGCCACGACACTGTCGTAGATTTTCTGAACCCGCTCCGGTGGCATCTCAACGCTGACTTCGCAGCAGCAAGGCGCAGTTTCCGTACGCGTGACATTCAAGGTAAGGGTAGAATTATCCACAGTTACTCCTCGGCAAACTCATTCATTTGATGGCGTAAACCACTAAAGGCTCTTCCATATTCCCTGCCAAACAGGCAATTTCCTGCCAGGGGGTGTCGGAAAAAAAGAAAAAATACTATATTACGCCATGACCATAAATCCAGACCTGCACGAAAAAACTCCGCTTGCGGCGTGGCTGTGTCCACGCACCCGCCCGCCCACCCCGAGTACGCCCTCATGACACATCCATCCCGCCTTTATTCCGAGGTTCCGGCAACCGACTGGGCCGACTGGCAGTGGCAGCTGCGCCACGCCGTCGCGGCCGGCGCCGACCTTGCCCAGCAGCTGGGCCTTTCCGTCCACTGGCAACGCTCCTGCTCTGAGGCGCTGCGCCGCTACCCACCCATGGCGACGCCCTACTATCTCAGCCTCGCGCACAGTGCCTCGCCTGACGATCCGATTCTGCGGCAATGCCTACCCCATCCCGATGAACTCCACGACGCCCCCGACGCCCGCCCCGACCCGCTGGCTGAAGAACAAAGTTCGCCCGTGCCCCGCATCGTGCACCGCTATCGCGACCGCGCACTCTTCCTCTGCTGCAGCTCCTGCGCCGTGCGCTGCCGGCACTGCATGCGCAAACGCCATTGGCATGACGCCCTACCACCGCCAAGCGCCGCTGAGCTGGCCGCCGCCGTCGATTACCTGCGCGAACACCGCGAAGTCCGCGAAGTGCTGCTCTCCGGCGGCGACCCACTGACCCTGTCAGACGATGTCCTCGGCGGCATCCTTGACGCCTTTGCGGCCGTTCCGCAGTTGGAGGTCCTGCGCATCGGCACGCGCGTGCCCGTGACCCTACCGCAACGCATCACGGCCGATCTTTGCGCGCTGCTGGCGCAAAGCCCAAAGACCTTGTGGATCGCCACGCATTTCAACCACCCATGGGAACTGAGCAACGAAGCCGCCACCGCAGCCGACCGCCTGCTCAAGGCCGGCGTGCCGCTGGTCAACCAAAGCGTGCTCCTCCGTGGCATCAACGACGACGCCGAGACCCTCCGCCTGCTCTTCACCGGCCTGCTGAAAATCAAGATCAAGCCCTACTATCTCTTCCATGGCGATCCCGTCGCCGGCACGACTCATTTCCGCACTGGCATCCGCAAGGGTCTGGAAATCATGAACCAGCTCCGCGGCAACACCAGTGGCCTCGCACTCCCAGCCTTCGCGATCGACCTACCCAACGCTGGCGGCAAAATCCGCCTCGAACCCGACTGCGCCGCCGGCTGCGACGACCAGGGCGCCCCACTGTTCCGCAGCTACAACGGCAACATCGTGCCATACCCCAATCCCGACCAAACAATACCGCGAGCATAATCGGCTTTTCATCCCCGCGAAGCAGCAGCAGCGCTGAAAGCGCAAAACAGTCCAGCTTGTGTCGTCGCGGCATGTCGGCGCCGCGAAGCAGCAGCAGCGCTGAAAGCGCAAAACAGTCCAGCTTGTGTCGTCGCGGCATGT
>JAQWBY010000029.1:13721-20397 GCA_028706165.1 Lentisphaeria bacterium
CAGCGCTGAAAGCGCAAAACAGTCCAGCTTGTGTCGTCGCGGCATGTCGGCGCCGCGAAGCAGCAGCAGCGCTGAAAGCGCAAAACAGTCCAGCTTGTGTCGTCGCGGCATGTCGGCGCCGCGAAGCGGCAGCAGCGCTGAAAGCGCAAAACAGTCCAGCTTGTGTCGTCGCGGCATGTCGGCGCCGCGAAGCAGCAGCAGCGCTGAAAGCGCGCGCCGCCCTGGGTAACGCGCCACCTAAGACCGTGTTCCATTGCCTCTTTGCCCCCAGTCGGCGAAGTTGACTGGGGGCAAAGAGGCAATGGAACTGTATTGCGCTTCGTCAACTGACAGCGGAAGCTCTTCTGCTGCGTCCTATTTCCGGCGCATTTTCGCCATGAACATCGCGTCGCAGTCGCCGTCCCAGGGCCACAACTGCTGCATGCCATCGCAATCCGCGCCGGTAAGCGGACAGCTGTAAGGCGCCAGTTCGAAATCCGGGTGCTGCTCCAGGAATTGCCTGACGAGGTCCTGGTTTTCCCGTTTGAACATGGAGCAGGTCGCGTAGACCAGGGTGCCGCCAGACATCACGGCGTCGGCGGCATTGGCCAGCAGCTTCGCCTGCAGGGCGTTGAGTTCAGCCACATCGGCCGCCGTGGTCGTCCAACGGCCATCTGGATTGCGCCGCCAGGTCCCGGAGCAGGAGCAGGCCGTATCCACCAGCACGCCATGGAACAGCTTGCTGTAGCGCGGCACATGGACGCCCTGCCACTCTTTGTAGCGAATATTGGGAAATTGCGCCCGGCGGGCGCGCAGCTTCAAGTCCTGAAGCTTGTGCAGGCGGATGTCGGTAGCCATGACACTGCCCTTGCCGCCCATCAGCCAGGCCAAATGCAGGGTCTTGCCGCCGCCACCGGCGCAGGCGTCCCACCATTGCTCACCAGGCTGCGGCGCACAGACCTGCGCCACCGTCTGCGACGCCAGATCCTGGACTTCAAAACGGCCTTCGCTAAAGGCCGGCAGGGTCCGCAGATTCACGCCGCTGAAATGGATGCACAACGAGGACTTCATCAGTGCATGCCGCTCGACCTTGATGTCCGCCTTGGCGAGCTCGCCACAGAGGCGGTCCACATCGCGTGTCTGCGCCCGAAGCCATACCGGCGGCCGTTTCTGCAGCCATTCGATCAGCTCCGACAAGGGTCGCGGGCAGGCCATTTCGTCCTGGCTCCATGCCGGCAGCAGGTCCTCTTCCGCAAAAGGCGGCAAGGTCGCGCCATCGGCAAAAAAGCCTTTCAAGCAACGCCGGCGCTCGCGCACCGGCGAGCCGGCGACGGCGTCCTTGATCCGCTGGCGCGGAATCCCGGCCTGGTACAGCCACCAGCTCGCCGAAGGCGGCAACTCGCCGCGGCCATCCAGAAACCACGCAGCCGCAAAGCAGCCGTACCAACGATGCAGGGACAGCGGCAACGCCTCGGGTGCGCCAGCGGCCAAAGCGTCCACGAACTCCGGTGGCGCTAGATGGCGCAGCCAGCCCCACCAACGCAGCACCGAAAAGAGCGTCTCGCTGATGATGCGCCGGTCACGAGCACCCAGCTGCCGGTTCTGATAAAAAACCGCCGCCAAACTGCGGTCCGCAGGGCGTTTCTCAAGCAGGGTCTTGCCGAGAACCTCGGCAACCACGGTCGCACAGGCACGCGAATGGCCCTCAATGCGTTTCGACGGTATTTCTGAACTCACAAAATTCCTCGCTGTCTTGAAAAAACAGGCTGATACAACGCCCTGAAAAAAGCAGTCTCGTCAAGCCGTGCCACCGCGCCGCGCCGGGTTGCTCCTCAACGCCGGCGTTTGGCGGACACGACCGTATTATGCAACAACATGGTGATGGTCATGGGCCCCACGCCACCGGGCACCGGCGTGATCAACGACGCCTTTTCCTTCACCGCCGCGAAATCCACATCGCCGACCAGCCGGTAGCCGCGCGCCGCGCTTGGGTCCGCCACGCGGTTGACGCCGACGTCGATGACCACCGCGCCCTCGCGAACCATGTCGGCCGTGATCGTCCCCGGCCGGCCGGCCGCCGCAATCACCACGTCGGCCCGGCGGGTGTGCTCAGCCAAATTCCGCGTGCGAGTATGGCAGACCGTCACCGTCGCATTGCCGCGACGGCCTTTCTGAATCAGCATGTTCGCCAACGGCTTGCCGACAATGTTGCTGCGACCGACCACCACGACTTCCGCGCCGTCAAGCTCAACACCACAACGCTCCAGCAACACCAGCACGCCGTGGGGCGTGCAGGGCAAAAATCCGTCCTCGCCAATCACCATCCGACCGACATTGACCGGATGGAAGCCGTCGACGTCCTTGTCCGGGTCAATCGCCATAATCACCTTCGCCTCGGATATGTGCTTCGGCAAAGGCAACTGCACCAAAATGCCGTGGATGCGGTCGTCCTTATTCAAGCGCGCAATCAGCGCCAGCAGTTCCGCCTCGCTAGTTTCCGCCGGCAGTCGATTGTCGTCTGAAAAAATACCGACCTCGTGACAGGCCTTTTCCTTCGCGGTAACATAAGAGGTCGACGCCGGATCACTGCCCACCAGCACCACGGCAAGGCCCGGCACCACGCCCGTGGCGGCCTTCAAGGCCGCAACCTCAGTCTGCAATTCCGCCCGGATAGCCGCCGAGACCTGCTTGCCGTCGATGATTCTTGCAGTCATACACCATTCCTCATTCGTTGCTTGTTCTTGTTGGACATCACCCGGCGCAGCAAAGGGACCGGCCGGAATGCCCCGGCCGGCCCGCGTTCACAAAACAGTCGCCGCGCCGCTTAGACTACCGCCAGCAGCTCGACCTCGAACACCAGCGTCGAATTCGGGCCAATGACATTGCCCGCGCCTTGCGCGCCATAGGCCAGCTCTGGCGGAATCGTCAGACGCGCCTTGCCGCCGACCTTCAACAGCTGCAGGCCTTCCGTCCAACCAGCAATCACCTGGTTCAACGGAAACTCCGCCGGCTCACCACGGCTGTAGGACGAATCAAATTCCTGCCCGTTGAGCAGCTTGCCACTGTAATGAACGCGGACAGTGTCCGTCGCCTTCGGCTGCGCGCCAGCACCCGCTTCGATGATTTCGACCTGCAGGCCGCTGGCCGTCACGGTCACGCCGTCCTTCTTGGCATTCTCGGCCATGTAGGCAGCGCCAGCGGCGACATTGCCGGCGCCGGCTTCCTTGGCTGCGGACTCCTGCTTGCTCTTGAGGGTCTTCTGCAGCTCTTCCATCAGCTGGCTGAATTCCTCGCGACTCACTTTTGGCGGCGTGTCCTTGAGCATGTCGAGCATGCCAGCCAGCAACGCATCGGTGTCGAGTTCGATCGGTAGGCGTTTCATGGACATGCCGACATCCAAGCCGAGGCAGTAGCTGGTCTTCTGGGCGCTGGTCGTCAATTCAATACTCATGATCTTCTTTCTGATTTTGCCGGTTGCGGCGGCGGCATCCTTGCCGCCACTGGCAGCCGGCAGCCAATGGCTCCGGGGCTACTCCCGCACTATCGCAGTCGGGACATCGTGATGTGACGCATGAATGCAGGACAGCCCAAACACTTCTTCGTCCAGCGTCTGAAAACCATGCTGCGCCAAAAGCGCCAATAATAAAGGCAAATCGCGGCCGGGGCGGGCGATATCCACCGCACCACCCGTCAAGTGGCGGGAAATATAACCCTCCTGCCGCTGACACAAAATCCGATAGGCATCTTCTTCACTCAGCGCGCCGCCTTGGCGTTCACGCGTGGCGACCAGGTCGCGGATGTAGTCCGGGTAGCCATTACGGCAGTACATGCCTTCGAGCTGCTCGCGGCTGAAACCGGCCATCAGCGCCGCGCAATGACGCAGGCTGCGCCAGGCTGAGGTCACCACCAGCTCTTCACCAGTGACGTCGCAATAGGCCGTCGCCACAGCCTGCAAAGCCTCCTGCAGACGCTCATGTAACCGCGCGACATTGGCCATATCGCAGTCGAAGCGCAGGTGCTGCCAGAGTCTCGTGGGTTGCTCGGTCATGGTCCAGCCCTCCTGCGCGTTTCAGCGGCGGCTCTTCAACGCCTGCAAGACCTGCTCATAAAAGTCCAGATGGCCGACGACATCGTCGGGATGCATCAACTCGGCCATGGCCTGCGCCGTCAGCTCGGGACGCTCGGTGAAGGCCTTGTGGAACAAACTGGCGTAATAGCGCAGAAGAAAGTCCTCCTCGTTGCGGATGCTGCGATGCAGGCACAGCTGCCGTTGCTGCATGGCCTCATCAGCCGTATCGGGATTCTCCCAGAGGCAGGACCCGTAGAGCAGGGACAGAATCGTTCCATACCAGGTCCGATCGTCGATATCATGCTGGGGATCAATGCGGTTGCGCAATTCCTCGCCGAGAAACACCGCATTCTTGTCCGCCATCACAGCGTAGATGTCATGCAGCACGCGGTCGCGGGTGGCGCTGTCGAGAATAAACCAGCGCGTCGCCCGCAAATAGTCCTCCAGCGCCTGCGCCGACGGCTGCCGACTGCCAGCTTTGCGGCTGGCGACCCACTGCACCCGCAGGCCATCGCCCATCGGGACTAACTTGACGAAGGGCGCAATACTGCGCAGAAAATCCTCCAAGTCGTGATTGCCGTAGGCGGCCGGCGAAAAGTCCGGCAACTGCCGCGTCAGCTGGTCGGCCAGGGCCAGCAGACTGCAGTCGCGGCTGCCGAGGATCTTGCGCAGGGCGTTGATCACGGGCGTCTTGTCCACCAGGGTCCTCGCCTGCAGGCGCAGGCCATCGCTACCGTAGTAGATGTACTCGTCGCAATTTTGGATGAGGGTATTGGCGATGGTCCCTTCTGTGCCTAGCCCGACGACCTTGCGGCCAGTGGCCTTCAAGCGGCTGATCAGGGGCAGAAAGTCCGCATCGCCAGTCACCAGCACATACATGTCAATGGCCGGATAGTGCAGGACGCAGTCCATCGCTTGCAAGACCAGAAAAGTATCCGCGGTGCTCTTGGCGTTGTAGCCAACGCGGACGACGTGCTGCATCTCCACGCCCGACCGCATCAAATCCTGCCCGTACTTGCGAAACTTCGAGTTGCTCCAATCCGCAAAGGCCTTCCGATACACCACCCGACCATAGTGCTGCTCCAGAAAACGAATGATGTCAGCCATCGCAAAGGGCCGCTCGACGTCCGGCTCGTTGTTCTCAAGCCCGATCACCAGATTCTCAAAATCCATCAATAAGGCAATCTGTTGTTCTCGTTTTTCCATTGTTTGCTGTCCAGGCCCAGTCCGTGCGCCAGAGGCATTGCCGCCACCGCCGTTCCGAGCTGTTTTTCACGTAGGCTGTAGTTATGCGTTGGGGGCCTTGTCCGGTCACTGCCGCTCTATCGGGTCAGTGCCGCAGCCGCTGGCGCGGGTATTGTCTTGATGCGGTCATGCTCATTACGCTCGCCTCCCCGCCGCCCGTCGGAAAAGCAACGGCGGCTGGTCAGCCAAAAACCGACCAGCCGCCTGGAATACTCTCAGCGTCGTCCCAAGACGATTAGCCGAGGCGCTTCTTCAGCTCGTTGAGCTGCTTGGGCAGTTCCGCGGGAAGACGATCGCCGAACTTGGCGAAATGCTCTTCCATCTGGGGCAGAACGGCCTTCCAGCCTTCGACGTCGACGCCGAAAAGCTCGTCAATGTCAGACTGTGGCATGTTGAGGCCCTTCAGGTCGAAGGTCTTCGGGTCAGGCAGCAGGCCAATCGCGGTCTCTTTCGCGCTGACAGCGTTGTCGCAGCGGTTGAAAATCCACTCCAGAACGCGGCTGTTGTCACCGAAGCCCGGCCACATGAAATGGCCGTCAGCACCGCGGCGGAACCAGTTCACATAGAAAATCTTCGGGAGCTTTGCGCCGGGCTTCTGGCCGATGTTCAGCCAGTGCTTGAAGTAGTCGCCCATGTGGTAGCCGCAGAAGGGCAGCATGGCGAAGGGATCGAAACGCAGCTGGCCAGCACCACCGCGAGCGGCGGCGGTCATCTCGGAGGCCATGGTCGCGCCCATGAACACGCCGTGTTCCCAGCTCTTGGCTTCGTTCACCAGCGGCACCACCGTCTTGCGGCGACCACCAAACAGGAACGCGCTGATCGGCACGCCCTTGGGATCTTCCCATTCCGACGCAATCACCGGGCACTGACGGGCAGGCGACGTGAAACGCGCGTTGGGATGCGCGCCCTTGCGGCCACAGTCCTTCGTCCAGGGACGGCGAACCCAGTCAACCAGCTCGGCGGGCTGATCGTCGTGATCTTCCCACCACACTTTGCCATCCAAGGTGATGGCGCAGTTGGTGAAAATCGAATTGCCGGCGTTGATGGTGCGCATCGCGTTGGGGTTGGATTGCATGGACGTGCCCGGTGCCACGCCAAAGAAACCCGCTTCCGGGTTGATCGCATAGAGCTGGCCGTCTTCACCAAACTTCATCCAGGCAATGTCGTCGCCGATGGTCTCGACCTTCCAGCCGGGAATCGTCGGTTCCATCATGGCCAGGTTGGTCTTGCCACAGGCGCTCGGGAACGCCGCGCCAACAAACTTGACTTTGCCAGCCGGGTTGGTCAACTTCAGAATCAGCATGTGCTCGGCCATCCAGCCTTCGTCATGAGCCTGCACCGAGGCGATACGCAGCGCAAAGCACTTCTTGCCCAGCAACGCGT
>JAQWBY010000301.1 GCA_028706165.1 Lentisphaeria bacterium
GTCGATTACCCCTATGAAACCCGCTGCCGCAAAGGTCGGCGGAAATCAAAGTCGAATGGTCGGGCGGCGACTGGCCGTGGGTTTCCTGCAAATTGTCCCCGGTGTTTTCCCCACTGGGGTGGTCACTGACCGATTACTGCCCTTTTCCAGCTGACCGGTCACTATCGGTTGCCACAAGTCATTCCTAAATTATATTGTGCAGTTTGGATTTGATATGCCTCCGGCGCCGCATCTCCGCAGGCGACGGTCCGTTATTGTTACCCAAGACCCGCTAACAGCAAGTCCCGAAGTAAAAAAAACACCCCCTTGCAGCCAGAAAAACCGCATCAATTATGAAATTATCCCAGCTTGTCGGCCAACGCCTCAAAGAAGCCCCTCGTGATGCCCAGACGGCCAGCCACATATTTCTGATCCGGGGCGGCTATGTGCGCCTGGTATCCGCTGGCCTCTACACGTTATTGCCCCTCGGCCGGCGCATCACCCGCAAGATTGAGCAGATTCTGCGCGAGGAAATGGACCGCGTCGATGGTCAGGAAATCCGCATGCCGGTGGTCCTGCCGGCGGATCTCTGGGAGGAAAGCGGCCGCTACGGCAAGGTCGGCAGCGAGCTCCTGCGTTTCAAGGACCGCAATGGCAAGGACATGCTCCTGGGCATGACCCACGAGGAAGCCGTCGTCCAGGTCGCCCGCACCGAGTTGGTGTCCTACAAGCAACTGCCGTCCATGCTCTACCAAATCCAGACCAAGTACCGCGATGAGGCCCGCCCCCGCGCCGGCCTCATCCGCGTCCGCGAATTCACCATGAAGGACGCGTATAGCTTCCACAACTCCCAGGAATGCCTGGAGAAGTACTACGAGCGCTGCCATGAAGCCTACGTGCGCATCTTCAAGCGCATCGGCCTCAAGCAGTGCCTCTCCATTCTCTCGGATTCCGGCATGATGGGTGGTGCCGTATCCCATGAATTCATGGCCATCGCCGATTGCGGCGAAGACACTATCTTTGCTTCGCCCGACGGCAGCTACCGCGCCAACCGCGAAGTCGCCACCGCCAAGCTCGCCTTCACCAAGGACGCGCCGCAGCCCCTCAGCAAGGTTCACACCCCCAACTGCAAGACCATCGCCGATGTCGCCGGCTTCCTCAAACTCAGCCCCGAGCAGACCTGCAAGGCCGTGTTCTACAAAGATCAAGACAATAAATTGGTCTTCGCCTGCATCCGCGGCGACCTGGAAGTCAACGAAGCCAAATTGCGCAAGGCCATCCAGTGCCCCGAAATCGACTTTGCCAACGACGAGCTCATCCGCGCCGCCGGCGCCGTCCCTGGCTTCGCGTCGTTGCTGGGCATTGATGCGAACAAGATCCGCGTGGTGGTCGATCCCTCCGTCAGCGAATCCAGCAATCTCGTCGTCGGCGCCAATGAAGAAGACCACCATATGCTCAACTTCAATTTTGCGCGCGATGCCGCCGGCCGCGAGCACATCATAGTCACTGACATCGCCACCGTCCGTGAAGGCGATCCCTGTCCCCTTACCGGCCAGCCGCTCCAGGCCCTCAAGGGCATTGAGGTCGGCAATATCTTCCAGCTTGGCACCAAGTATTCCGCGCCCATGTCCTGCAACTACCTCGACCAGGACGGGAAAAGCAAGCCCATGATCATGGGCTGCTACGGCATCGGCGTCGGCCGCGCCATGGCCGCCGTCATTGAACAATGCCATGACGACTACGGCCCCGTCTGGCCTATGGCCATCGCGCCCTTCCAGGTACATCTCATCGGCCTCAACATCAACCAGCCCGAGGTCCGCCAGGCATGCGACAAGCTCTACCAGAGCCTCATTGACGCCGGCATTGACGCCCTCTACGACGACCGCGGCGAAAAAGCCGGCTTCGCCTTCGCCGACGCCGATCTCATCGGCGTGCCCCTGCGCCTCGTCGTCTCGCCCAAGACCCTGGCCCAAAATCAGGTCGAATTCAAGCAACGCAGCTGGGGCAAGCGATCCGAGCTCATTGCCCTGGATGGCGTTCTACCCTTCGTCCAGCAGCAGATTCAGGAGCTCATGGCGCTCTGCCGCCCGGATACGCCGACGGCCTGAGTAGCCATTGTCTACGGCTCCGCGTCAGGGCTAGCGCCCGGCCACAGCGCCGTACACCACCGGAACCGCCCCACCCCACCCCCACCCCGAAACTGAGCCCCGCCGCCGACCACCACCCGTCGACTACCATGCCAATCTTCAGAATCTACAATCATTTCGGCGAAGAACTCAAACGCTTCGCCTCTGAAGACTTCTCGTCCAGCATCAGCGTCGGGCGATCGTCCAGCTGCGACGTGTCCCTCAAAGCTATCGCCGACACCACCATCAGCCGCGAACACTTCGTCCTCGAAAAACAGGGACTGACATGGAAAATTACCAACAACAGCAACTTCGGCCTCTATAAAGACGCGGAAAAATTCGAAGAAGGCGGCGTCCGCGATGGCGATGTCATCCGCTTTGGCCAATACTTCCTCTGCATCGGCGCCCTCTGTGGCCCATCGCCCTACGATATCACTTGGGACGTAGCCACCAACAACCCGCTGCGCCGCGCCGTCCTCTGGCCCGGCGCAAACTCCATCGGCTCATCAGCAGACAATTACGTCACTGTCCGCACCGACGATGTTTCGCGCTTCCATGGCCTGATCAGAGTCGATGGCGACAAGGTCAGCTACCAGAACATGTTCAAAAGTAACCGCTCGGCCGTCAATGACACAGCGGTCGGCGAATCACCCGTCGAGATCAAAGTCGGGGACGAAATCACCATGGCCGACACCTGCGTGCGCCTCGCCAAGGGCGTGCGTATTGCCAAAGGCGTCGAGGCCAGTACCGGCAAAAAAGGCCAGCACACCCACACCCCGCTCAACGATCCCGCAATCCAAGCCATTTTGCACCCGAAAATGTCCATCACTTGGCCCATGATCTTTTCCGTCCTGGCCTTTGGCGCCGTTTTCGCCATTGTCGCCTACATGCTGCTGTCCCTGCTCTAGCTCCCAGACCACAACCCTATCTCAGCCCGCAATGCGGCGGAAACGAAAAAGCCGCTATATTACCCGATTCCCTCCACTATCCGCTGTCCCTCCATTTTGAAACGAGCACGCGCAAACCGTGGCAGACTCCGACAACACAGTCCATTTGCCTGACAATGGCCCGACGGCCGATGATGCGACCAGCCAGTCCCGGCCACGGCCTCAGGCCACCAGTAGCCAGGACCTGCAGACCTCGTACCTCCGCATGGTCGGCAACTTCCCCCGACTGTCTCCACAGGAGGAGTTTTTCTACGCCAAGCAGTTCTACGAGGCCCGTCAGCAGATTCAGGCCATCATCCGCCAGTTTCCCGCCCTCATCCTCTTCCAACTGGCTATTCTCAACGTCCCCAAATCCGGCCAGCGCCTCGGCAATTACCTCGAAGTTGAAGACAGCGAGGAAGACGGCAACATCCACGAACTGCTCGAACAGATTGTCGACACTTTCCTCCCCGGCTGCGACAAGACAAACGACCCCGCACCAGAAGACATCCCAAAAATCAGCAACCACGCCCTCTTCTGGGAACGCTGCGCACCACTACTGCTGCGGGATTACTTCTATGACGAATGCCTCAAGCTGATTGACAACGACGCCATCCGCAGCTGCTTTATCAGCGTGGCGCAATGGAAAAAGGTCCAGGCCCCCCTGCATCATCACTGTGCACTGCTGCGCGAGGCCCGAACCATCATGGTCGAACGCAATCTCCGCCTCGTCATCAGCATCGCCCGCAATTATCTCAATTACGGCATTCCCCTGCCCGACCTCGTCCAGGAAGGCAATATCGGCCTTATGCGCGCGGTGGAGAAATTCGATTACCAGCGCGGGCACCGTTTCAGCACCTACGCCAGTTTTTGGATCCGCCAGGCCATTCTCCGCTCCATCACCAACAACAGCCGCATCATCCGCCTCCCGGCAAACACCCTCCGTCAAGTCAATCAAATCCGCCAGGCTGAACAACTGCTCCTACAGAAAAATGGTGATCCACCCAGCGCCGAAGACATTGCCGCCGCCATTGACCTCTCGCCAGCCCGCGTTCGCGCCCTGCTCAAAATGACCATGCAGCCCATATCCCTGCAGGCCATCACCAACACCGACACCAATATCCAGGATCTGCTGCCTGACGACAACGCCCCGCACCCGCAGGACATCGCCGCGCAGAATACCCTCCAGGACTCCGTCAAACTCGCCTTGGACTCCCTCGACGACCGCGAACGCGAAATCATCAGCCGCCGCTTCGGCCTCAACGGCTGCGATGTCGAAACCCTCGCCACCATCAGCAAGGACCTGAACCTGTCCAGCGAACGCATCCGCCAAATCGAAGCCGCCGCCATCAATAAACTGCGCACACCCGGCAGTCTCAAATTTTTCGAGGGCTACAAATGAGCCCGGCAACCACGGCCCATGGCCCTTTTCTGCCACGCCCGGTCGCCTGCAACCGGCAGCAGACCGGCCCACGCCATTTTTCATTCACCGCCACCGGCACCGCGCCCGCCCACTGATCACAGGCACCCGCCGCCGGTTTTTCCCAGCGCACCGAACAGAGGACCCATGACCATGAGCAGCATCTACTGGCAAGAGGACATCGAAACCCTCCCCCGCCCACAGCTGGCGCAACTCCAGCTCAAAAAACTCCGGGAGAGCATCACCCGTGCCCTCCGTTCGCCATTCTACGGCAAGCTCTACCGCGAGCTGAATATCAGCGCCGAGTCCATCAAGACCTATGACGACGTCCGCAAGCTACCCATCACCACCAAGGACGACCTCCGCGCCTGCTATCCCTTCGAGCTGCTCACCTGCCCCAAAGACAACGTCATCCGCATGCACTGCACCAGCGGCACCACCGGCAACCCCGCCGCCGTCCTCTACT
>JAQWBY010000030.1 GCA_028706165.1 Lentisphaeria bacterium
CGCCGACTGGGGCCAAAGGGGCCGAGGAACACGAGCGAAGAGAGCGCGTAACCCAGGGCGGCGCACGCTTTCAGCGTGCTTGCCCTGGGCTGGTATGTTTCGCGCTTTCAGCGCTTCTGCCGCTTCGCGGCCAGAGTGACAGACGCTCTTGGTGCAGCTTGCCGTGGCTGCGAATATCAATGAGTGACCGATTACGAACAACGCCAGAAATATAGGCCGGCGTGCTGGCAAATGCGCCACCGCTAATGATATTTCCCAAGCTTCCGCCACACCTGTTCATACCCACCCAACACGCTTTGCACCACCCAGTCCACCATGTCCACCATGTCCACCACGCCCAGCTCATCTCCTCTTGTCCGCCTCGCGTTGATTGGCGACCCGCAATACGCGGATCGCGAACCGTGGAACGGCCGCCAATACCGCGAAGCGCTCACGCTGCACCAGCAGCTCATCCAACGACTGAACGACGAAGAACGCCTTGATTTCATCGTCAGCCTCGGTGATCTCGGCGACGGCATGCACAAAAACGAAGTGCCGCTGCTGCTGGAAAGCTACGCGCAAAGCCGCTTTCCCGTCCGCTACGTCATGGGCAATCACGACCGTGTGCAGAACTCCGAAGAGGAGGTCCTGGCGCTCTTCGGCCTCGACAGTCTCTTCTACGACTTCGCGGTCAATGGCCTGCGCTTCGTGGTCATCAATAGCCTCGACGAAAGCCGTTTTTCACCGCCGGACTCACAACGTCGGCGCAACGCCGCGGCCTTCCGCGAAGCCAATCCCGGCCTGATCCTGCGCGAATGGGACGGCATGCTATCCCAGGACAGCAGAACCTGGCTGCGCACCAAACTGGCCGCTGCCATTGCCGCGCAGGAAGACGTCATCATACTCAGTCATGTGCCCGTCTGGCACTTGGCCAGTGGCCCCAATGTCGCCATGTGGGACCGACAAGACGTCCTCGACATCCTTGACGACTGCCCGAGGCTGCGCGCTTTCTTCGCCGGGCACTACCACCCCGGCGGCTGCGCCGCACGCAAAGGCGTCCTGCACAAGACCGTCCGCGCCATCTGCAACGCCGCCGAGCCCACCGCGTGCATCGCCAATATCTACCAGGACCGCATTGTCCTGGAAGCGATCGGCGAAGAGCAGCCCTTTGTCCACCAGTATCGCATGGCGCCAGTCCGCATCACAGGCCGCGCCATGCCCGGCGCCTACGTCATGGCCAATACCGGCGAAATCACCCACGTGGACGCCGCGGGGCAGTTCGAGCTGCAGCTGCCGGCGCCGGGCGTGTACTGCCTGAAAGCCGTGGCCGATGGCATGGCTGATGCCTTCGCGCCCATGCTCAGCGTCCCCAGCGAACAGAACGTCACCCTGGATATGCTGCCCGACCCCGGGCGGCGCGTGGTCCATGGCCGCTGCGACGGCTACCGGCACCTGCACATCCGCGACGACGGCCACCCCGTCCGCAGCTTTGATCTGGCCGGCAATCCCATCGGCGGCCTGCAACCACAACAGCCCATCTGGCATCAACAATCAGAAAATTTCTGGTGCAAGGACGAGTACGCCTTTTCCGCGCGCGGCAAGGTCGTCATCAACGAAGTACCGTGGCGGCCGGAAATGCGCTTACGCGGCTGGTACAAGGGCGATTTTCACGCCCACATCATCCACGGCGAAAATACCTACCGCGGCAACCTGCAGTTTTCGGCCTTCATCGCCCGTGCCGAGCACTACGACTGGATCGGCCTCAGCGGCAACTTCGCCAATGACGACTACCCGGCGGACGTCCTCGGCCTCGCCGAATATCTCTCCGCTGACGAGTTTCTGTTGCGCCTCAACCTGGAGTATCCCAAGAACTACTTCGGCCATGTTGGCAACTTCGGTGTCGAGCCCATCTTCCAGCCCTTTGATCCAGAAAAACTGAGCAACCTTGAGCAAGCGAAGGCAACCATCGTCGACCACGGCGGTGTCGCCGTGCCGGTGCATCCGCTCTATCACGACGTTATTCGCGAAGACCCCGTCAGCGGCCAGCCCTTCTCGTGGATGACCAACAAAGAAGTATTCCTCTGGCTGCTCTGCGCGCCTGACATGGTGCCCTGCCTGGACCTCTTCTACCACGACTCCGATACGCCTCGCGCCGAAGCCTTTTGGTTCATGCTCCTCAATCGCGGCTACCGCATCGGCTGCTGCGCCACCAGCGACGCCGCTTTCGATGTCGGCCGCAGCCCGGGCAGCCGCCGCGGCGCCACCTACGTCAAGCTGCCGCAGCTCAGCGAGCAAGCCGTCGTCCAAGCCATCAAACAAGGCCGGACCATGGTCAGCTGGCACGGCGCCGCACTGGATTTCCACATCGACAACACCACCTGCGGCGACGCCATTGAGCCGACCGGGCGTCACCGCGTCGTCATCGACGCCTTCTACCAGCCGGGCGCCGCCGTACACATCCGCCTCGTTCGCAACGGGCGCGTCGTCAGCGAACGCCATGAATGCCTGCCCGCCCAGGGACCACTCCATATCGAGGAAGACATCGACGAGCACGACAACGCCTGGTACCTGGTAATCATGACCGATGATGGCTGCCCCCGCATCAAAGCCGCCGCTTCGCCCATCTACTTCCGGCGACCGGATTTCCAGCCGCCGCCCGTCCTGCCCTACCCCAAGCCCTTCCCCGACGCCCTGCGCCAACGCCTCAAACTGCTTACCCTCGATGAGCTCTGCTCCGAAGCCGTCTTCGACGAACTCCGCGACGAACTCGCCGCACTCAGCGCATCCAGCCATGGTATATTAGGACGATAAAACAAAAAACACAGCGAAGCAAATCCACGCCTTTACCCCAGGAGACATCACCATGATCTCGGAAAACTATCGCAAACAATGGTCGGATATCAGTAGCGCCTGCGCGTCAGCCATTCGCGACCACCGCCAGGAAAATGCCATTCTGCGTATCATCGACGCCGCCGGCAACCCCGTACCCCAGGCGCGGGTGCGCATTGTCCAGCAACAACCTGACTTCGATTTCGGCTGCAACTGCTTGTGGCTGGGACAGCTCGGCTGCGACAACACCCGCTACGAAAATAAGCTCGCCGAGCTCTTTAATCTCGTTACCACGACCTTCTGCCTCAATGACATCCAGCCCGAACCCGGCCGCTGGCGTTTTGCCGAAGGCAGCGGCGAGATTTTCCGGCGGCCGCCGCCAGACCGCGTCAGCGCCTTCGGTAAAAAACACGGCATCCGGCTCAAAGGCCAGCCGCTGCTGGCCGGCTCGTGGTTCCCAAAATGGGCCCATGAGATGTCCCATGACCAAATCCGCGCTCTTTACGAAGACTATTTCCGCCGGGTCGCCGAACGCTACAGCCATTCATTCGATATTTTCGACTTGGTTAACGAGTCGCTCTGCCACACGAAATTCCCCCTGTATTCCGAAAACCTAGACTACGTCGAATGGGCCTTCAAATGCGCCCGGCCGCTGTTTCCGAACCACGTCCGCCTCGAACTCAACGAAGCCACGCCGCATGTCTTCAATACCGACCCCAAAAGCGGCAATAACCGCTTCTTCAATCTCGTCCAACGACTGCTGGACAAGGGCACGCCGATTGACGCCATCGGCATGCAATTCCATCTCTGGTCACCCGTCATCGACCAGCATCTCCAGGGCGTCGGCCCATTCTGCCCCGAGAAAGTCCACGCGACCATCGAGGCCTTCGCCACCCTCGGCTTGCCAATCTACATCAGCGAAATCACCATGCCGTCCACCATGGCTCCGGCTCCGGACGGCGAAGACATCCAGGCCGACATCCTGCGCCATTTCTACCAGCTGTTCTTCAGTATCAAGAACGTCAACGGCATCATCTACTGGAATCTCTGCGATGGCCCCGCCTGGCGCAAGGAAGGCGATTGCCATGGCGGCCTCACCGACGAGTATTTCCGCGAAAAGCCCGCCTACCAGGCGCTGAAACAGCTCATCCGCCGGCAGTGGCTCACGGCCTGCACCCTGCATGCCGACGACCAGGGCGCCATATCTTTCCGCGGCTTCCGCGGTAGCTACAGCGCGCAGCTCAATAATCAGGAATTTATGTTCACCGTAGGCAAGGAACAAAAGCCTGTCACTCTGCAACTCGCCTGACAACTCCCCCCAAAAGGCAAGAGGACCGCACAGCATGAAAATCACCGCCATCACCGCTACTGCCGTCAATGTGCCACTGACCGCGCCTATCCGCTGGTCATGGGGCATCCGCAAGGAAACAACCCGGCTCATTATCCAAATCGATACCGACGAAGGTATCCGCGGCATCGGCGAAACCATGGGGCGCGTGGGCGCGGACAACGTCCACTACGAATCCCGCAAACTCATCGGCCAGGACCCCTTCAACATTGAGCGCATTCTGGCTTTTCTGCGGCCGCGGCCGTATTTCTTCGGCTATGCCGGACACGGCCTTATTGCCGGCATTGAAATGGCCTGCTGGGACATCATCGGCAAAGCCAGTGGGAAACCCGTCTGGGCCCTCCTTGGTGGGCGCTTCCGTGAGAAAATTGCCATATCTGGTTATGTCTTCACCCGGGCCAGAAATGAAGAAACCGGCGAAGGCGGCGAAACCACCCCCGAGCAACTCCTCGCCTACAGCCGCCGACTCGTGCAGAAACACGGTTTCAATAACCTCAAACTGAAGGTCGGCGCGTCGCACCCCGACGTGGACATCGCGACCATCGCCATGTTCCGCGAGGCCTTCGGCCCCAACATGGGCCTGCGCATTGATCCCAATGGCACCTGGTCGCCCCAAACCGCCCTGGCTATCTGCAAACAACTCGCGCCATACAATCTCGAATACATTGAAGACCCAACCTGGGGCATCGAAGCCATGGCGCGACTCCGCCGCGATATCAGCATACCACTGTCAACCAATATGTGCGTGGTCGATTTCGACCAAATTCCCACGGCCTTCCGCCTGAATGCCGTCGACGTCATCCTCGGCGACGTCCATAAATGGGGCGGCATCCTGGCCACCAAAAAACTCGCGGCGGTCTGTGACACGCTCATGTGGGGCATGTGCATCCATTCCGGCGCGGAACTGGGCATCTCGGAAATCGCCAAACTGCACCTGGCGACCTGCACGCCCAACCTCAGCTACGCCATCGACACCCATTACCCACACTTGGCCGACGACATCATCGTCGGCGGCAAGATGAGCTACCAGAACGGCACCATGATGGCCCCTGACAAACCCGGCCTGGGCGTGGAACTCGACCCGGACCGCTTCGCCCGCTACGCCGAAGCCAACCGCAAAGCCGGGCTCAGCGAAGGCTACGAACACGACCCCAATAGACCACGGGATTGGTGCCCGAAAAAGTTCCAGTGGTGAGCCTACTGCGGGTTTTGGGTCTTCATGGCGAAGGCCTTGTAGGTGGGCACGACGCGCATGCTGAGCAGCTCCTGCCACATGCGGTCGAGATTGCGGCGGCAGGTATTAAAGAGCAGCCCCACGCAGAGCAGCATGGCGATCATGCTGGAGCCACCGTAGCTTAGGAAGGGCGCCGTCAGCCCCGTGGTCGGGCACCAGCCGCTGACCACGCTAAAGTTGGTCAACGCCTGCGACGCAATCAGAATGCCCGCGCCCATGGTCATCAGCACGCCAACGCGATCCCGGCACATCTTACTGATCTCCACGACGCAGAACAGCAAACCGATGTGCAGCAGCAGCACAAAACAGAAACCGACATAGCCAAATTCTTCGCCCAGCACCGCCATGATGAAATCCGTTCGAGCATCGGGCAAGTAGAATTGCTTCATGACGCTGCGGGTGAAACCGCGTCCCCACAGCCCGCCCGAGCCCAGCGTGAGCTGTGAACGCCATAGCTGATAGCCGTCGCCCATCTTTTGCTCTTCGGGGACTTTATAGGACGTAATGCGGCTCAGCCGCTCGGGACTGAGGTTGATCGCCGTCACCCCCAACGCCACGCCCAGGCAGGCCAGCAGCACCAAGTAGCGCAGGCGCACGCCCGCCAGGAAAAGGATGGAATAGGCCGTCACGCCGGTGATCACCGTGGTACTCAAATCACCGCCAAGCAGGACTAGTCCCAACACCACGCCAATGACCAGCACCGGCACCACCACGCCTTCGACAAAGCGTTCGACCTGCTCCTTGCTCCGCGTGCCGTAGTAGGCCGCCAAAAACAGGATCAGCGCGAACTTGGCGAATTCCGACGGCTGGATAGACACCGGCCCCAGCCGCAACCAGCGCATCGCGCCCTTGATCTCACCCGGCACCAGCGGAAAAAAGCGCAGGACGTCCCTGGACACTAGACGAGCGGCAACGTTAGCAGCGAAGAGATAGGCCAGGCTAGCGACAACCGCCACCAGGATATACGGTGCGGCTTTGCACAGGTACTCCAGAGGACAGAATGCCACCAGGGCCAGGCCGCTCAGGCCGATCAGAATCCACAGCGCCTGCCTGATCATGTAAGCATTGCCGTGCAGATCGTAGGTCGTCGAATACACCATAGTCAGGCCAATACACAGCAGCGCGGTGATGATCAGCCCGACCAGGAAAGTGATGATGCGGGGGTACTTCATGGCTCGTCCTCATCTTTCTCATAACACGCAGCGCAGTGCGGTGCGCGGATTGACAGCGGTCAGACCTTGAATACGTCCATGGCCCGCATGGCCAGCGCACCGTCACAGTCGGTCACCCGTACGCGCAGACGACGGACAGCCAGAGGCGGAAAAGAACAAATAGCCTTGTGGCCAATGTTCTCGCCCTGCCACAGGCGTATCCACGTCTTCAGGTGATTGGGATTGCAGTCAATGCAGAAAGCCCGCGCGTGCTCGCCAGCACTGAGGTCTTCCTGCAACACGACGTGGTCGATCAGCGTCGGTTCCGCAAAAGCCAGTTCCCAGCTCAGGCCGTCCTCTGAAGCCTTCCAGTCGGCCAGGCTACGCAGGGGCTTGCGGAAACGCCGGTCTCGTTCACGAGCCCACGCCAGCAGATTACGCACGTCCTGGTCCGGAAGCAGCCCACGGCGATCGGGACCAATGTTGATCAGGAAATTACAACCGCGGCCAACACTGTAGTAGTAGAGGCCCATGAGTTCCTCGGGGCTCTTGACCGTGTGTTCATCCGCATCGCTGTAAAACCAGTTGGTCAGACGCATGCGACAGTCGCATTCGGCCGGCAGCCAGGTCGGCACGGCCATCTCAGCATTGTCATTGCTGTCCATGGCGAAGGGCGCGCGGCTGACCGTATTCCACAGGGGCACCGGCGCCAGGCCGAGCTCATTACCCACCCAGCGAAAATCCGGGTCGCCAATGCCGAATATGAGTATCTCGGGCTGCATGCCACGAATCGCCCCGCAGATGCGTTCCCAGTCGTAGCGATGGCCCGCCGAGCCGCAGCCGTCAAACCAGAGAATGTCGATCTTGCCGTAGGGAATGAGCAGCTCACTGATCTGGTTGATGAAGTAGTCGTCATAGGCCTTTTCATTCTCGTAGTTGGGATTGCTCCAATCCCGCGGCGAATAGTAAATGCCCACCTTGAGATTATGACGGCGACAGGCATCGACGTATTCGCGCACGACATCGCCCTTGCCGCCCCGCCAGCTGGAGTTGGCCACCGAGAAGTCGGTGTACTTGGAAGGCCAGTTGGCAAAACCGTCGTGGTGCTTGGCGGTCATGACCATGTACGTGGCGCCGGCAGCTTCGGCGACGGCAGCCCACTGGTCGCAGTCCAGCTCAGTAGGCAGGAACTGACTGGGCGACATGGCCTTCCCATCCCAGTCCTTATGGCCCTCGTAGAAGGTCCGAATCCCGAAATGCAGGAAAATGCCCCATTCCCAATCCTGATAGGCCAGCTGCAGAGGACTGGGGAGAAGTGTGCGTGCCATGGGTGTGTCCCTTTTCTGCGAGAACGCGCCTGTGTTAGCAAGTCGGTAAGCCATCGCGGCTGCAACTATTATAGTATCATGAGCTCAATCCGGCAGGCGTTTTGCATCGTCACGTAACCATAATAGTATGGCCAGCTAATGCAATAACTCCCGCCGCATATTTACGCATGCACGCGTATTCGGTCAGCCATTGATAATAGATGCACACCTTGCCTCTCTGGTGCAGTAGGACGAGACGAGCCAAGCCAATGTGGCGCCCTCCAGGCGCAATTCCAGGTTATTGCCATACCCCGAATGCGTCGCCCTCCGGGCGCCTCATTCGGGGTTATGCATGGTGCGGCCCTCCGGGTGCCTCATTCGGGGTTATGCATGGTGCGGCCCTTTGGGCCGAACTTGGCCAATCTGACGACTTGATCCATTCTATCCGGGCCGAAAAGTGCCGGGATAGCGGCGCTCCCAGCAGTCCCGGGTATCAAGCAACCGGTCCCCGAAGTCCAGGAAGTCCCCAATCAGTCCCTTGTGTCCAAAGCGTCATTCCCCACGGTCCCGAAAGTCCCCACAGTCCCGACCATGAGTCGTGAGACGTGAGACGTGAGTCCTCGCCCCTGCGCTCCGCCGCCAATCAGTCCCACTGGTCCCTGGCGTTCCCTGAGGCCAGCCATTATCAATGGGTGACCGCTTACTTTTCGTTGTCGAGAGCTGCTCCGCGCGGCTTGCATGCACCTGAAAAACGCCTATGGTTATGGGCGACTGCGCCGCACCAACACCCAGCAGGTCACAAGCCAGCGGCGAGAGTAGCCGCCTCTTCGTATCATTGTTTCAGGTAATGGCTCCGTCACCCCAAACCAAGGACTGACACCATGATGACCCAAGCCGATATCCAGCAAGCCCTGCAGAAACGCCCCGCACAACCCTGGCGCGCCGAACCCTTGCTCGGCAGTATCTACGGCCAGGAGGAAATCGACGCCGCCGTCGCCGCCATCCGCGAAGCCATGGATGTCAGCAAGGGCTTCGGCTTTACGGCATCGCCCATACCGGAGTTTGAGAGCGCCTTCGCCAACTACACCGGCACGGCCGACGCAGTCGCTGTCAACAGTGCCGGCCCGGGCATTGACATCGTCATGCGCGCGCTCAAGCTGCAACCGGGTGACGAAGTCATCGTGCCCTCCATCAACTACCAGGCCGCGCCGCTCGCCGTGCTAGGCGCCGGCGGCAAAGTCGTCTGGGGCGAAGCCGACCCCGTCACCTATATGCTCGATCCCGCCGACGTCGAGCGCAAAATCACCAATCGCACCCGCGCCATCTTCCCCGTGCACATCCACGGCCTCAGCGCACCCATGGACGACTATCTGGCCATCGCCGAGAGGCATCCCCACCCCGTCTACGGTCCGCCCAAAGTCGTCGGCGACGCCGCCCGCGCCTGCGGCGGTTCCTACCGCGGCACCAAGATCGGCAAAAAAGGCTGGGCAACGATCTACTCCTTCCACACCATGAAGAACATGACCACCCTCGGTGAGGGCGGCATGATTGCCACCGATGACCTCGAACTGGCCGCCTACGCTCGCTCGGTACGCATGTACGGCAGCGGCGTCGAAGCCTGGGGCACCTCCAATGTCATGACCAAAGTGCAAGCCGCCGTCGGGCTGGTGCAACTGAGCAAGCTGGACAGCTTCATCGCCAACCGCCGCCGCGTCGCCCAGGAGCGCAATCGCCTCCTGCAGGGCCTGCCCGGCGTCACCCTGCCTCACGAACCCGCCGACTGCGAGCACAGCTATTACCTCTACACCGTCACCCTCAAGGACGAATGGGCCGGCGAAAAACGCAACCAGCTCATCAAGATGATGGACCAGGACTACGGCGTCGGCTGCGTCGTCGCAAACCCGCCATCATACCTGGCGCGACGCATCCTCGCCGAAAACTTCGGCAAGACCACACCACTGTCCGAAGCATACGCCGCCAAAATGATCAGTATTTCCCTCCACCCCAGTATGACCAGCGACGATAATCAGTACATCGCCGCCGCCTTCATCACCTGCACCAAAAAACTCTGAGCAGACTGATCATCAGACGGATCCGCCCGATCCTGCTGCTTGATCGGGCACATCGGGCGGATCATCAGACCGATCAGACCGATCAGACCGATCAGACCGATCCTGCTGCTTGATCGGGCACATCGGGCGGATCATCAGACGAATCAGACCGATCAGACCGATCAGACCGATCCGGCTGCTTGATCGGGCACATCGGGCGGATCATCAGACCGATCAGACCGATCAGACCGATCAGACCGATCCGGCTGCTTGATCGGGCACATCGGGCGGATCATCAGACCGATCAGACCGATCAGACCGATCAGACCGATCAGACTGATCAGTAATCGGATCCGTCCGATCCGTCCGATCCGTCCGATCCGTCCGCGAAGAAGACAAAAGACAGACGATCCGTCCGATCCGTCCGCGAAGAAGACAAAAGACAGACGATCCGTCCGATCCGTCCGCGAAAACAAGACAGACGATCCGTCCGATCTGCCCGCTCCGCCTACAAAAACACCAGCCCTGCCTCTCCCCCTGCCACTCTCTGGAGAAATCATGAAGAATTCCAGCTCCCAAGCCTGGCTCAAGCCCGGCAGCCGCCAATGCCTGCTGCGTCGCGCCCTGGTAAAAAGCATGGGCTACACCGACGCCGATCTAGCGCGGCCCATCGTTGGCGTCATCAACACCTGGGCGGAGACCAATCCCGGCCACTACAACTTCCGGCAGCTGGCCGACGCGGTCAAACGCGGCGTCTGGGCGGCTGGCGGCTTTCCCCTGGAAGTCAACACCATGTCCATCTGCGAGGTCTTCTTCGACATTTCCAGCATGATCTTCCGCAATCTGCTGGCCATGACCACCGAGGAGCTCATCAGTCGGCATCCCTTCGATGGCGTGATCCTCTTGGGCTCCTGCGACAAAAATGTCCCGGCCCAGCTCATGGCAGCAGTCTCCGCCAACAAACCCATGTTGTTCCTCCCGGGCGGCCCCATGCTTCCCGGCAACTACAAGGGCGAAAGCCTCGCCTGCGGCACCGACAGCTTCAAGCTCTGGACAAAATATCAGGCTGGCGAAATCGACGAGGAAGAACTCAAGAATGTCGAGGGCTGCCTCTATGGCAGCGTCGGCGCCTGTCCCATCATGGGCACCGCCAACAGCATGCAGTGCGCGTCGGAATCCCTGGGATTGGCCCTGCCCGGCAGCGCATCGGCGCTGGCCGTGTCCGCGGAAAAGATGCGCTACGCCGAGGATAGCGGCCGGCAGATCATGCCCCTCATCGAACGCGGCATCACCCCGCGGGACATCGTCACCCGCAAGGCCCTTGAGAACGCCATCACCGTCCTCATGTCCTCGGGCGGCTCCACCAACCTCATCATCCACCTCACCGCCATCGCGCGCCGCGCCGGTATCAACCTTCCCCTGAGCGAGTTCCAGCGCCTCAGCGACCGCACCCGCGTACTGGTTGACGTCAAGCCCGCCGGCAAAGGCACCGTCGGCATCGAATTCCACCAGGCCGGCGGCGTGCCCGCACTGATGAAGGAGCTCGAAGCACTACTGCACACCGACGTTATGACAGTCACCGGCAAGACCCTCAAGGAAAATCTCGCCGCCGTGCCGCCGCCCTACCGCCCGGACGTGATCGCGCCCTTCGCCAAGCCCTTCCGCCCCAACGGCGGCATCGCCGTCCTCCACGGCAATCTCGCGCCGCGCGGTGCAGTCATCAAGCGCTCCGCATCATCCATCAGCCGCTTTCACGGCGAAGCTCGGGTCTTTGACAGCCTCGCCGAGGCGGAAAAATACCTCCTCGCCGATGATTCGGACATGGACGAGAACAAGGCGATCATTCTCCGCGGCTACGGCCCCAAAGGCGCGCCAGGCATGCCCGAGTTCGGCAATTACCTGCCCATACCCCCCAAGATGTACAAGCGCGGCGTCACTGACTTCGTCCGCATCACCGACGCGCGCATGAGCGGCGGCGCCTTCGGCACCGTCGTCCTCCACGTCTGCCCGGAAGCCTGTGACGGCGGCCCCCTCGGCGCCATCCGCAACGGCGATATCATCAGCATGGACGTCGATGCCGGCACCCTCAATGTCGAGCTCAGCGACGACGATATACTGCAGCGCCTGCAAGCCATGACCTTCGCACCCAAAGAAGAATTCAAACGCGGTTTCATCCGCCACTATATCGACTCGGTGCAGCAGGCCGATCTCGGCTGCGACTTCGACTACCTGCAGTAGCACGCTGCCTCAGCCATTCCCAAGCTTTCACTCCCCGACGACCGTCCACAGGAGAAAACGATGTTCCATCTCGACAATCAGCACTTACGCATCAGCTTCAGCGCCGAGGCCGGCATCGGTGTCAGCGACAAGGCCAGCGGCGCCGTCTTTACGCAAGTGCCCTGCCCCTACACAATCAGCGATGCCGCCGCGGACGAGCAGTCCATCAGCTACACGGTCCATGCCGGCGGTCTGCCCATCCGTGCCCGTCTGGCCTTCGCCGGCGCGCACGAAATCACCCTCGACCTCGCGGCTGCCGGCCCCATGACCGGCGACATCGCCTACCCGCCAGCCTGGCAGATGGCCGACCATGACGCCGGCGTCTACCCCATCGGCACCGGCTTCGCTTTCCCCGTCAACAATCCAGCCATACGCATCCCCCCCGAAATGCCCTTTTTTACCGGCTCCACTGGCTTGGCGCTATTCGGCTTCATCCGCGACGGCCAGCACGTCTTCACCGGCATCGAAAAGGGCTACGATGCCGTCATGAAACATGAGCGCAAAGACGACGGCCTCCTCTACACCCAGATCCACTGGCGCAGCGAAAAAGGCCAGTTCGGCTACCCACGCCAATGCCGCTGGTTCTTCGCCAACAGTCTCGACGATGTCGCCGCCGCTTACCGCCGCTGGCGCGAAAACATGGGCTGGGTCGTTACCCTCAAGGACAAAATCCGCCACACCCCAAGCGTCGCTAAACTCATCGGCGCCGCCGATATCTGGCTCTGGGACGACAACAACATGAACCGACTCTACGGCCGCCCCGAAACCAGCGACGTCACCCCCCGTGATGTCCGCCGCGCCGCCAGCGAGATGATTGATCTCGGCATGACCCGCGTCCTCTGGCAGTCCTTCGAAGGCGAAACTGCTGACGACTGCGCCTGGCTGAAAAGCCAGGGCTTCCTCGTCGGCAAATACGAAGTGTACCGCGATGTGCTTCCCAAGCCCATCGCCGACCTAGTCATTCCCTACCGCAAAAAGCGCAGCGTCAACACCCGGCACTGGCCGGACATCGTCCGCACCACCGCCGATGGCGACTACGCCAAAGCTTGGGCCATCCACGGCACGGACGGCCAGATGCACCACCAACATGCCGTGTGCGATATCTGCGCCTTGCGCCTGACCATGGAAAATGTGCCGCCGGACATCGCCGCCATCGGCTACGACTCACGCTTCATCGACGTCCAGGCCGGCGCGGCCCTGGCGGAATGCTACCACCCGCTGCACCCCCAGACCCGCACTACCGCCCAGCGCTACATCAACGCCCAACTCGACTTCCTGGCCGACATCGGCCTGACCGCCGGCGTCGAAGTCGGCAGCGAAGCCGCCAGCCGCGCCTTCCATTTCTCCGAGGGACTGCTCAGCCCAGGCTGCTACCGCGCCGAAGACGCCGGCCGCCGCATGAACACGCTCTACTACGGCGACGACATTCCCGCCCCAATTCACCAGTACATGCTCAACCCCATCTATCGAGTGCCCCTTTGGGACCTGATCTACCACGACTGCACGGTCAGCACCTGGTACTGGGGCGACAGCTCAAACAGCTGCCCCGAACTCATGCCCACCCGCGATCTCTTCAACGCCCTCTACGGCCTGCCGCCACTCTACAGCCTCAATATGAGCCAGTGGGACAAACTCAAAAAAGACATCGCCAAGTCGCACCATCGCGCTACTGCCACCGCACACAAAACCGCCCTCAGCAGAATGACGTCCTTCGAATGGCTCAGCCCCGACGGCATGGTCCAGCAAACACGCTTCGCCAACGGCATCACCGTCATCGCCAATTTCTCCAATGAGCCATACGCCCTCGACGACAAAACCACCATCGCCCCCAAAGACTTCCTCTGCCGAGAATGACAACACGGCAATCAGACCAATCAGACCGATCAGACCGATCAGACCGATCAGACCGATCAGACCGATCAAATCGACGATCCGTCCGATCCGTCCGATCCGTCCAATCCGTCCGCGATAACCAGAAAAACGATCCGTCCGATCCGTCCGATCCGTCCGCGATAACCAGAAAAACGATCCGTCCGATCCGTCCGATCCGTCCGCGATAACCAGAAAAACGATCCGTCCGCGATAAAAGACAGCCAAATTCGGCCCGGAGGGCCGTACTTGGCCAGCCTGGCATTTCTCGCCGCGAAGCGGCAGAAGCGCTGAAAGCGCGAAACATACCAGCCCAGGGCAAGCGGCGCCGAAGGCGCGCGCCGCCCTGGGTACAACGGCGACTATGCTGGTGTTCCTCGGCCTCTTTGGCTCCAGTCGGCGAAGCTGACTGGAGCCAAAGAGGCAATGGAACTCACTTGCCTGCCTGGGGGTGCCGCCGGGACGCCGGCGCGCCCAAGAGTCCCAGTAGTCCCCAATCAGTCCAGGGCGTCGGGAGTCATTCCCCACGGTCCCGAACGTCCCCACAGTCCCGGCCATGAGTCGTGAGACGTGAGACGTGAGACGTGAGACGTGAGTCCTCGCCCCAGCGCAACCGCCAACAAGAGTCGCCGGGGCGCCGGCGCCCCCAAGATGATTGCCGCCGGGACGGCGGTGCTCCCAGGAGTCCCAAGAGGTCCCCAAGCCGTTTTAATTTTCCCATTGTGGGGGCTATGCAAAACAGTAACTATTAGTACATTATTGGGGTCATAGAGACGAGCGGCGATCCGGACTCTCCGGTGCAGGCCGCTGTTGCGAGAACCCCATTCAATGGAGAGCTTCATGGAGACCAAGACATTTCCCAGGACGACAGTTGCCGGCGTGTCCCTGCCCCGAATGCTCGCAGGCACAAACTGGGTCCTCGGATACTCCCATACTGGCGGCGCCGCCGACAAGCTGATCCGCTCCGTCCATACCGGTCCCGAGTCTATCGCCGCCGTCATGGAGGCATTCCTCCTTGAAGGCATTGACGCCGTGATGGGCCCCTTCACCGGCAACGCCCTCATGCAGGACGCCGTCAAGATCGCCGAAGACCGCGTTGGCAAGAAGATGATCATCATCGACACGCCGCCCATGAATGTCAATGACAATGCCGATGCCCGCCGCGAAGCCGAACAAATCGTCAAGGCCTCACGGAAACTGGGCGCGACCTTCTGCCTGATTCATCACGCATCCGCCGAGCAGCTGGTCAACAAGAACCTCCGCGCCATCCCGCGCTTGCCGGACTACCTGTCCATGATCCGCAGCGAAGGCCTGCTGCCGGGACTGTCCGCTCACATGCCGGAACTGATCATCTACAGCGACGCCAACAACTACGATGTCGAAACCTACATTCAGATTTTCAATTGCATGGGCTTCCTTATGCAGATCGAAGTCGAATCAGTCTATCGCACTATCCGCGCCGCCAAAAAGCCCGTGATGACCATCAAACCCATGGCCGCCGGACGCTGCACGCCCTTTGTCGGCCTGTCCTTCAATTTCGCCGTCCTCCGCGATATTGACATGGTCACCTGCGGCTGCCTCACCCCCGATGAAGTCCACGAAGACGCCGAAATCGCTCGCGCCGCCATCGAACGCCGCCAGCCCGTCCTCCAGGGCCGCAGCAGCCCCGCCAAAACCGAAATCATAAAATAACCCACTTCCTCGCCCCGCCGCACCCGTGGGACGGGTGAAGCCGTAAAACAAAAAAGACGCCGCGGTATGCGGCGTCTTTTTTGTTGTTCCGGTACCTCTCGCGGCCTCCTTCAGCGGTCCAGGCCATAGCTGGCGCGAATGCCTTCCGCACGTTGTTTGGCTTCGGCAGAGGCCGGCAGACCAGCGCGAGCCAAGCCCTCGTAGAGCCGCGCGGCCTGGCGCATGTCATCGACGCCGCCGCGCATTTCGAGGATTCTGGCAGCGTCATAGACACTACGCACAAAGTACACCCAGTTGCGTTGGCGGCCGTTGGCTTGGTCAGCAGTAAACGCGAAGTACAGGCGCAGGTACAAATCCAGCGCCTCATCGTTCTTCTGCTGCCGTTCCAAGCTTTTTGCCAGCCGGTAGCTGGCCATTTCTCGCATGGCCATGGCGGCCTGCGGCACCGCCAGAATGGCCTGGAAGCACTGACTGGCCTCTTCAAGCATAGTGGGATTTTCGCTGGCCAGAGCCAGGCACATCTCGCCTTGCCGACCAAGCGCCTGCAGGCCCAAATCGCTATCTTCGCCCCAGTTCCGCGCCCGTACAAAACAAGCACGCGCCTCAGCGTAGCGCTCCTGCTCGCTAAGAATGTCTCCCTTGAGCAATTCGGCCTTCGCCAGAGCCTGGCGCACATCAGCCGCCACGAGCACTGCTTCATCCGTCTTCTTGAAGCGCTCCAGCAGCTGATCCAAAAGCGCCAGCGCACTGTCAAACTGCTGAAGATGATATGCGCAGTAGGCAGCCTCATAGAGGGCCAAGGGCACCAGTGGCGACGAGTCGTGATTGTTCACCAGACGCAAGTAAAAATTCTTGGCCAATTCGCCATTCTGCTGATTGGCATGGTAGTCGCCAACCAAAATGTACAACTCGGCGGCCTGCGGCAATAGCGGAAAACTCTCAAAGAAACTCGCCGCATCGCGCAGAGCATCCTCATTGCGCTTCTGATGGAAACGCGTCAGCACTCGATGATACAGCGCCAGCGCGACGCTATCCGTCCCGGGATAGCCGTTGATGATTGCCGTCAGATAGGCCACGGCCTGATCATAGGCGCTGGCGGCCCGGGCGGCCTGGAAGGCCTCCAGATAAGCCGCAACGGCCGTAGTCTCGTTTTTGCATGTTTGGGCAAAGTCTGCCAGTATCGTGGCCGCCGCCAAAGCGTCCTGGGGCGTTCGCGCCCCCATGCGCAAGGCGATGCCACGCTGCAGTAGTGCGGTCTCAAGCAGTTCGTGAGCGGGATGTTCTTCTGCAAACAGCTCGTAGGCCTTCGCTGCTTCGACATAGCGGGCCAAGCCAAAGAGTACTGCCGCCTGCCGCAAGCGCGCGTCCGGCCCCAGAGCACTTTTGCCGTAGCGCTCGGCGACTTTCCGGTACAGCCCTTCGGCCTGCTCAAAGCGTTTGGCGTCGTTGGCGGTAACGGCCGCCCAAAAGAGCGACTGCGACTGTTCCTCATCGTTGCTACCGAATTGCTCGCCAGCCAAATAGGCATCAATAGCCAAGTCGAGTTGCCCGGCCAAAACCAAACTGCGAGCGCGGCCAATCCACGCCTGATAGCGCATTTCCGGCGTCGCCTTGGCATTGTTCACCAGCTCGGCAAAGAGCTCCGCCGCCGTCAAGTAGTTGCCCATGTCATGCTGGAGTTGCGCCAGCCGCATCGTCACCGTCGGCAACTCTGGACAATCCGGGTAGGTTTTGCGAATGCCCTCCAGGGTATCGCGAGCAAGAGTCACGCGCTGCAACGCCAGTTGCACATCGGCCAGCTGCAGGAGCGCCTGTATCTTCTGCTCCGTCGTCGTCGCGACCTGCAGGACCAAAGGGAAGAGCCGCAGTGCCTCATCGTTGTTGCCGGCAGACTTCTCGGCCACCGCCAGTTGGGTCAGCGCCAGCCACCAGTCGCTATCGGCCGTCGCCGGACAACGCGGCTGTATCGCCTGAAACACCGCGCGGGCGCCCAGTAGATCGCCATGTTGTACCATGGCGACAATGCGCAGCAAGTCCAAGGCGAGATCGCGGGCAGGGTCGTCCAGACGACCGATATTGCCCAGCAACGCAATCGCCGCTCCCTGCCGGCCAGTGAGCAAATATGCGTTCGCCAGCCGCCGTTGGACCTCGTAGTTGTCAGTGCCGGAAGGGCGGCGGACCAGATAGTCCACCCCGACGCGAATCACCTCTGACCACGCTTCCTGCCGGGCATGGAGGTCCATCAGCAAAATCACCGCCCGGCCCTGGTAGCTATCGGCAGCATCGGCGCGAGTCAGCGGCTCGACCCATTTCTGGCTGTCAGCCACTCGCCCCTGTTTGAAATAAATCTGGGCGCGCAGGTAAGCCAACCGCGCCTGCTGTTCGCGATCACGTAAACCCGGCGAACGCCGTTCATGATCCAGTAGCACCGCCTCGGCTTCGGCAAGCTGCGCCATGCCCACATGGGCCTCCGCCAAGTAGGCACTGGCGTCGGCAAAATCCGGCTCGCGAGTGCCAACACTCTCCCGATAGCGCTCAAAAAAGGTCTTCGCCACCGAAAACACGCCCTCGGCCATGGCGTGTATGCCACGCGAACGACTGACTTGCCCCCCCTCGGCCGCCGCGGCGCCGTCCTCAAACTGAAAAAACACCGGACCGTCAGCCGGCGGCGCCACCGCGCCGGCGGCATTTCCGGACGGCGCCTGAGCCCATAGCGCCGCTGCCCCCTGCAGAGCCACCAGCGCCCATAGCGCCCTCGTTATGCCTGTTGTCACCACTGATACACCCGTGATCTGGGGGAAAAAATACCTGCCGGGCCAACACCACGTCAGCGCGTCGCGCCCTCAGGCAGGACTGTATTATGCATAAACAAACCGATAATGTAATTCATGTTCCGACTCAGACCAACACTCAGCGCCAGAGATGCCGCAGCGCTGGATAGAGATCGCAATAGGTCGCGTAGCTTTGGTCCAGCGCGACGCTCCATTCAGCCACAGGCTCGACCACCTCCCCAATACGCAGCTCAGCCGTCGCCGCCATGGCCTCGTCGCCGTCCCGAAAAACACCACTGCCCAACCCGGCGGCAATACAGGCTCCGAGGCTGCTCATCTCGTTGTAGCGCAATACCGTCAGCGGCCGGCGCAGCACGCTGGCCTTGATACGATTCCACAGCGCGTTGCGGCTACCCCCGCCGGCGCATAGCAGGGTGTCGGGGAGAAAACCGTATTCTTTTTCGAGCAGTCCGAGAATCTGTCGCCAGCCACAAGCCACTCCTTCCAGCACCGCCCGGGTCATCTCGGCGCGTCCACAGGATGCGTCAAGCCCAAAGAAGCAGCCCTTGGCCGCTGCATCCCAATGGGGCGTGCGCTCTCCCTGCAGATAGGGCATGAAGACAACGCCACGACTGCCGGCAGGCGCGGCGGCGGCACATTGGCACATATCGTCAACACAGCCGCCCATGGCGTCCTCGCACCACCATTTGACAGCTGCACCGGCCGAACTCATCGTGCCGATGGCCAGCCACTGCCCCGGCAAGACATGCCTCACATTGCAGAACAGCGGGTTGCCCGATGGCCGGGCGCCGCCATACATCAGGCAGTCCGTACTACCCACACTGACAAAAACCTGCCCAGGACGACACAGCCCGGCGCCTAGCGCCGCCAAGGGTGCATCGCCATTTGCGCAAATCACCGGCACACCCGCTGGCAGACCACAGTCCGCCGCGACTGCACCTAGCAGCCCTCCAGCTATCGACAAACTCTCCGCCAACTCCGGTAACTGCTCCGCCGACAAGCCCGCAGCAGACAAAATCGCCGGCGACCACTGCATTTCGTCACCGCCCGCACAAAGCGCCGACAGTGATGAGTGCGTCGGTTCCAGGCGGCACTGACCAGTCAGGCGCTGGGTGATGTAGGCCCCCAACTGCGCAAAACAACGCGTCCGCGCCACAATCTCCGGCTCGTGCCGACGCAACCACAGGATACCCGGCAGCACGCTCGTGCCGGGCGTCAGCTGATTGCCCGTTAGCGCCGACAGGGCTTCGTGCCCAAAACACGCCTTGAACTCGTCCACCTCAGCCTGGCTCCGCCGGTCGTTGTACAACAGCGCCGGGCGCAAAGGCCGACCATTGGCCCCAAGAGGCAGCAGCGTCGGGAAAAAAACGCTGACGCCAATGGCTCGCACCCGAATAGATGCCTCTGGGCACTTCGACGTCAGCTCACGTAATACAGCTAGGACGTTTTGCCACAGCTCCTCCGCGTCGATCTCAGCCCGCTCCGGGGATGGCGAGAGAAATCGCAAGGGCCGACGGCTACCACCCACGACCACTCCCCGTGACGTGTCAAAAAGCGTGGTTTTGCATGATGAGGTGCCAATGTCAATACCAAGTAACATCGTCTGTCCTTTCGACTCCTCGTCCTCACAACTGTCCCCTCTACAACACTCACGCTGTGCACCCGGCGCCACCCTAGGTCCCCACCCCCGCGAGCGTGTACGTGCCTACGCTGTGCGTAAGTAATCGGTCACCCATTGATAATTGAGCCATAGAGCTTCTGGCTGAGTCAAACGCGCCCGTTTCCCTGGCCGCGAAGCGGCAGAAGCGCTGAAAGCGCGAAACATACCAGCCCAGGGCAAGCACGCT
>JAQWBY010000302.1 GCA_028706165.1 Lentisphaeria bacterium
GCCGTGCGTTCATACCAGTCGGCGGGAAAACGGCTGTTGTCCAAATAAGGCATGCCCGGCAACGCCGAGTGGCCCGGTTCCAGCAAATCCAGCACATTGCCATGATAGCGCCCGCGCACATAGGCGCCAAGGACTTTCTGCGGCCGCGGATGCACCCGCGTCGCCAGTTTCACCGTGCTGAACCACGCCTCGTAATGATGTATGTCTTCTGGGCGAATCCAGCAGTTGCGCAACAACCACGGCCAGCGCTCGGGCTTCTCCAGGAACTCCCAGCATGGCGCCGGGTAGGCCAGCGGCCGTCCCGGCTGCTGCCGCGCCTCGGCCTCATGGGCGACCAAATTGTCGTGAAAAGTCTGGTACGCACAGTCATACAGACAGCCGCTGTTGGCCAGCAGATGCAGGCTCTTGCCGTGCGCATCACACCAGGCCTTCAGCGCGGTGATCTGTGATGGCGAACGATTGAGCTCGCGCTTGAGGTAATAGCCGTCGAAGCTGTCAGCTAAATGCGCCATCGCCGCCACCGACCCCACGCGCATATTCACCGACGCACGCACCTCAATCCGCGGAAACTCCCGCTTGAACTGCCGCGCAATCGCCAACGAGGTGGTCGTAACAGCCGACAAGGGAATGAACTGTTCCACCAGGGCCACGCCACGCCGCACCCGCTCTTCCAGCGCGAAGGACATCGCCTCCGCGCCGTAGCACGACGAATTGAGCAGCAGCACCGCCTGCACGCCCATCCCCGCCAGCTCACTGAGGTCGCTGCCCATGGCATTCCAGGCGTCGTCAACGCTCCAAGCGTCGTCCAGCCCCAGCGGGGCGCGCCCACTGGCTTCGGCCGGCAGGGCAAAATACACCTCGGCCACCGCGCCGGGATAGGCGGCGACAACGTCCACAATGGACCCGTAGTCGCCGGGAAGCTGGTAGCCGATGGCAAAACGCATGTGACGCTACTCCTTGTCCGTCAGCCGCGCGCTGTCCTTGGCGAGAACGCCCTGCCAGCCGTCGCTGCCCAACGGCGGCAGCTTCCACGGCGTGCGCTTGCGGAAGGGATTTTTGAAAGTCTTTTTGAGCACGCCCTTGGCCTCCAGGTGCGCCAGGCAAGCCCGGAAGCAGCCACGCGCGCCCTCCAGCGCCGGATTGTGCCCTTCGATGCGGCCGTATTCCATGGCCTTGTCCATGGCCGGACCGCCCGTATAGCCATGGAAATCCTCGGGCTTGTGCGTGGGCTGGAAGAAGGGATTGTAGTCAGGATTGCCGCCGCGATAAGCGATGGAGCACTTGACGATATCGAGCTTACCCCATTCAATCTTGCGGCCGGCAACGACGATGGACTCGGTCTCCGTCGCCGATATGGCCTTGCCGGAACACTCGCGCACGCAGTTCATGCAGCGATCGCAGATTTTGCCCTCGAAAAGCGGATCGGGCTCCAGCTCGGCATCTGTCAAAATGGCGACAAAGCGCTGCATGGGCCCGAACTCGGGCGTCAAAAAGACCTTGCTGTAGCCGAACTCGCCCATGCCGGCGGCGAAGGCCATGATGCGGAAGTCAGGCATGACGTCAGGAAAGGGCAGGCCCTCGCGCACCGGCCGGCTGCGCTCAGGCGTCTCCGCCTGCCGCGGAAAGCTGATGCTGGCACCGATGTACATATTGGGAATCGGCACGCCTTCGTAGCCCTCGTCCTCCAGAAAACAACACAATTCACGCATGACGCCGGGCATATAGACGTTGTTCATGTGGCCATAGCCCATCCCCGTATAGCTAGCGAAGTACGTGCCTTCCTCAATGCCACGCATGTAGCCGCGTGGTATCCGGAAGGCCAGCACGATGGCCGCCTTGGCGTCCGGAAAAATGTAACGCGGATCCTGCTGCTTCGGCGCGCCATCAAAGCGGTCCATCGACGCGATCCCACACAAATCCGCCCCGAGCTCCCGGGCAACGCGTTTCACTTCTGCTGCTGTGAGCATCTGCTGCTTCCTTCTGTTGGTATATCACCTCAACCAAGCAGCACCTGCCGCCGGCTGAATTCACGGACGCACGCGTACCAGTCCTGGTACTGCTTGAATTTGACATCGTAGAGGCCAGCCTGCTCGGCATCGGGCTCTACCAGCCGCCCCGGATCGAAATTCTGCTTGGCCAGCTCCTGCACTGGCCGGCCCTCGACAGCGCTCTGCGCCAGCCGCGCCGCGCCGAGGCAGCCCGCTTCGGCCACGTCCAGGCACTGTATGGCCTTATTCAACACATTGGCCTTCATCTGCACCAACGCCCGGTTACGCGACCCACCGCCAGTGGCAATCAAGCGCGTAATCGCCATGCCGGACTGCTCCAGCAAAGCCAGATTGAGCTTCATCTCCAGCGCCACGCCTTCAAGCAGGCCCTTGAGCACTTCGCCGCGCGGCGTACTCAAACGCCAGCCCCAGATGCAGCCCGGCGTATGCGGGTCGAAATACGGCGTCCCCGACGGCGTAAAATACGGCAGGGCCAGCAGGCCGCTGGGTGCGGCCGGCATCTCGGCGAGAATCTCGTCGTAGCTGTGACCGAAGCCGAACTGGTCGTGGCAATACTGCAGCAGGTTGCTGCCGGTGAGGCTGTACGCCACCGACGTGTAGCAGCCCTTGATGCTGTAGTCGTAGCTGCAGAGATTGTTCCGGCAGAGCGCCTCGCTGCGCGTCAAAGCCGGCACAACCGGGCAGAGGCATTCGACCGTCCCCGCCGCGTACATGGCCGTGCCCTGCTCGATCACGCCGGCGCCCAGCGCGCCAATCGTCTGGTCGTGCCCCCCCGTGACAACCGCCACGCCGCGCGGCAAGCCGAGCTCGGCGGCGACCGCGTCGCTCACCGTCCCGGCGATGCTGCCGCTGGCCAATGGCCGGGCGAGTTTGTCCGGCGACAACGCCAACGCGCCTAGTATCTCCGGACTCCAGCAATGCTTCTCGACGTCAAAAAGCATAGTGCGGCCAGCCATCGGCCAGCCCATGGCCGGGTCAACGCCCAACCGCTGTTCCAAGAGGTCCTCGTAGCACAGAAATGCGCGGGCGGACGACCACACTGCCGGCTGATGCTTCTTCAGCCAAAGTAGCTTGAAGAGGCTGAACATGGGCGACGGCGTGTGCCCAGTCAGGTGATAGAGCCGTTCGAGCCCAAAACTGGCCACAAAGGGCTTAACCAAGTCCAATGCGCGGCAGTCCGACGACACCAGGCCATTGCCCAGCATTTCACCGTGCGCGCCAACCGGCGTAAAGGCCTCGCCTTGACTAGATATGCCCAAGCCGCGCAGCGGGTCGCCGGCCGGCGCCTGCGCCGCCGCCTCGGTAATCACCGCGCAGCAGGCGTCCATCACCTCGCTGGACGACAACTCGGCCCAGCCGGGCCGCGGCGTCTGTACGGCGTAGGCACGGCGCGCCGAACTCAGCTGCCGGCCCGCGTCGGAAAAGACCACGGCTTTGCAGCCGCTGGTGCCAATATCCACGCCCATGTAACTCATGGTGGCGGTCCTCCTGTCAGTATGCGAAAATGGTCAGCGCCGCGCGTGCGGCATCACAGCTCGGTAATGTCGTAGTTGAGATAGCGCGTGAAGGCCTCCCGCAAGGCCACGGCGACCCGCCCCGGCGCCACACTGACGTGATGCCGATAACCTGCGTAGGCCATCTTGTAGAGTTTCTGCTGCAGATCGGGAATGTGCGCCACGCCCGCGCAGCCGAAGAATTCCTCCGGAATGGGATCGTTGGTGAACTCGCCCTCGCCGAGGTAGAAGCGCAACTTGCCGTCCTGGGTGGTCGCGCTGGCGAAGGAGAAAGGCATGGGGCTGATACGGCCGACATTACAGCCGTAACTGCAGCCGGCGCCAAGTGCCTTCACGAACATCGGGTGGTCAATGACTTTGCCCTTGGCGGTCATCAACGACTGCGGCACCGGCCCGCAGTGGAAGAGAATGCACTTGTCGTCGTCATCGCCGTAGTTGTTGTTCCAGTCCAAGCAGGTGGGAGTCTTCTCAGTGGCCAGGTTCAACGCCCGCATCGCCACGGCGTTGCAGACGTCCAGCTCGCAGGCCGCTGGGAAGCCGCGGTCATTCAATTCACTCAGCAACACGCAGGGCGATACGCCCAGCGACTTCTCCAACTCAAGCCAGCAACGCAGGCCCAGGGCGTCCAAGCCATTCTCGGCAATGATCTCATCCAAAACCACACTCAGTCGAACCATCGCAGAAAAATTCTTAGCAGGCACGCCGGAGAAGTCCGTGTAGGCCTTGAGGCGCTTGGCTTTTGCCTTGCACGCAGCCGTGGTGTCTTTCATGTTGTTGACGCGGAGGACAACTTCAGCCAGGTCGTTGGTCTCAGTAGTGATGCCGTACTTCTGCAGGGTCAATTCGTCAAAACGGACAGTTTTGAAAGGGCTGGTCCGCGCGCCAATGGCGCCGACGGTAAAGCGCTTCATGCCATTGACCACCCGGCATACCGCCGCAAAATCGCCGATCTGCTCGTCGAATTTCTTTGATGACGGGTGCAGGGTCTGCGGCGGAAAGACCGTATAAGGCAGGCCATACTGGTAGAAGACGTCCATGACCGAGAACTTGCCGCAGAAGGCGTCCCGGCGGGACTCGAAACCCATCTTGTCAAAGGTGTCCGGATAGGCCTGGATGTAAATGGGCACACCGCAGTCCCGCAGGGCGGCAATAGCACCATTTTCGTCGCCGAAATTGGGCAGGCTGAGGATGACACCCTGGAACTTGCCACGGTTCTCCTCCAGGAATTTGGCATAGACGCGGCCTTCTTCTGACGTCTCAATAGCGCCATTGCGGGTGGCTGCGGCGTCAAGCATCAGCACGCCGTAGCCCAGCTTGCGCAACTTCGCCGCTATCTCTTTGCGAGCCGACGCGATCAAACTCTCAGGAAAGAAACCGCGATTGCCGAAGT
>JAQWBY010000303.1 GCA_028706165.1 Lentisphaeria bacterium
CGCCATGGACGCCATGGACGCTATGGACTCTATGGACGCTATGGACTCTATGGACGCTATGGACTCTATGGACGCTATGGACGCCATGGACGCTATGGACGCCGTGGACGCTATGGACGCCGTGGACGCCGTGGACGCCATGGACGCTATGGACGCTATGGACGCGGTTCTGTGCAGCCGAAACGAGCATAGTCGGGAAACTGCACGCTCAGTAGCCCGGGAGTCGGCTCATCTGTAGCGGCCGGCAGAGGCATACCTTTTCCTGCTGCCCGTGTTATTGGTGGAAGACCTGCAGTTCGCAGGCGGCTTCGGCGGGGATGAACAGTGCCGTGCCATCGCTTTGCCGGAAGCGGCTGCGGCCGTAGTCGCGCAGACTGTCGATGCCGATGGCGAGGGAGTCAGGGGCGGCGGTGATAGCGAGGGTGAAATGCGCCATGCCGTCGGCGCCGACGGCCAGCGCTGGCAGTTCGACTTCCAGCCAGGTAAGGAAGCGGTCTTTGCGTAGTGCGTTTGGGCCGACCAGGTGTTGTTTTCCGGCATGGCTGAGTGTGGCCGACCACGGTGCGTTTGGCGTGCTGACGACGGGCAAGCGCCAGACGATACGCGCCGTGGGTGGTAGCGTGTGCAGTGAGGCTGGCACGACCAGGCTCTTCTCCAGGCGCAGGCCGCCCTCGGGTATGCCCAGGCTAGTGAGGCCGCCGACGCTGAGGGGGCCGTGGTCGTAGAGCAGCGTCGTGTCCGGAAATTCCACCAGTAGACCGTTGGGGCGGAAGCGCCGCATGAAAGCCGGCTCGATGGTCGTTTGCCAGAAGCCGAAGGCGCCGCAGGACAGGAAGAGGGCAACGACGGCTTTGAGGGCGAAGGACAGTACTTGCTGCCGGCGGCTGTCGCCGCTGAGGCGCTGGAGTCGTCGTCGCCAATCCATGACGGCGCCGACGGCGCCGCCGGCGATCACGCAGAACAGCGGCAGGCCGCCGATGCGGAAGCGCGCCAGGATGTAGAACAGCACGGTGCTGAGGCAGTACACGGCGACGAGATAGAAGAGAAAATACCGCGTGGCTGAGCGGCGCTGCCAGAGCAGCATCAGTCCCAGCAGGGTCAGTGCCGAGATGACGGCGAAGGGCAGCAGCAGGGGCAGGCGCAGCAGGAGACTCTGTCGGCCCTCGTGATCGATGGAGACGTTGTTGGCAATTTCCCGGCGGTCCCAAAAGAGCAACAGCGCGCGCCATTTGAGTTCGCAGACCATGTGGGGTTCGGCTATGCCCCAGTGGATGATGCGCGAAGGCACGCTGACGCGCTGGGTTGGATCGGGATTTTCGGCGTCGCCGACCCAGCGGTGATAGGTCAGGGGGTACTCCAGCCCACCGGGGGGCGCTTCAGGCGTATTGCCCAGCGCCAGGACTTTGCCGCCGGCGGTGGAGGCGCCACACCAGCGGCCCGCGTAGTGGTAGTTGCGCAAAGCGTAGGGCAATTGCGGTAGATAGAACAGGGCGAGGCCCAATAGGCATAGGACGGCGGCGCGCCGTGGTGAGCGGCGATTGCGCCAAATCAGCAGCAGGGCAATGCCGGGCAGCATGAGCAGGGCGTTGCCGCGCGTCAGCGTGGCCAGGGCGCAGACCAGTGCCAGCGCCAGCCAGTCGCGCGTGCGATTGTGTCGCCAGGCGCGCAGAGCCAGCCACAACAGCAGTATCATCAAGAAGCTGAGGAGGACTTCCAGCAGCAGAATCGGGGTGTAGAAAATATGGAAGCGGCTTAGCGCTAGGAGCGCAGCGGCGGCGATGCCGGCGCGACGGCCGAAGAGCTGGGCTGCGCAGAGGCCACAGAGGAAGACGGCGGCGGCGCCCAGCAGTGCCTGGATGATGGCGACGGCCAACGCTGAGCCGGGGGCGACGAGGTAAATCAGCGGCAGAAAGACGCTGTAGTAGAGGGGCTGGTAGTCAAAATGGTCTGGCCACAGGCCCTGGCGGATGTCCATGGCCAGGCGGCGATAGGTCGCCATGTCGGTGCTCGCCAGCGGCGATTGCAGCGAGGGGTGGGAGATGAGCTCAAAGGAAACGATGAGCCGCAACAGCAGGGCCACGCCGGTGATCATCAGCAGGATGAGCAGAAAGCGCCGCCGCAAGAGGGACGGCGTTGGTGCTGTTGGCGCTGAGGGCGATGGTGTTTGGGGCATGGTGGCAAATGTAGTGCACTAGCGCTGGCGTTGCGCGTTATTTTCGGCCGGTGCTGCCGAAGCCGCCGTTGCCACGGGCAGTGTCGTTCAGCTGCGCTGTTTCCTGCAGTTCGACGGCGGGGAGAGCTTGGATGACCATTTGGGCGATGCGTTCGCCGCGGGCGATGGTTTGGGGCTCCGGGCCGCAGTTGATGAGAATGACGCCGACTTCGCCGCGGTAGCCGGCGTCGATGGTGCCGGGGCTGTTGAGGACGGTCAGGCGGTGTTTGAGTGCCAGGCCACTGCGGGGACGTATCTGCGCTTCGTAGCCAACGGGCAACTCCAGGAAGAGGCCAGTGTGCATGAGGACTACTCCGCCGGGCGGGATGGTCGCGTCAATGCGGGTGCGCAGATCGTAGGCCGCGTCGTCGGGATGGGCCTTAGCGGGGACGAGATCGTGCGCGTCGTCGGCCATGTGAAAACGGATGATTTGGGCCATGGTCGTGCTCCCTCTCAACTTGCTGCGGTCATTGTTGGTATTCATTGGTGGCGGCGTAAAGATGCAGGGCGTTTTCGACACTGATAACGGAAAGAAATCTAAATGCTGCGCGGACTAAATCAACGTGAAGGGCGGGATGAGCGGCTTGTAGTGCAGCCACTCGTCGTCGTTCCAGAAGACCTTAGCCAGGAATAGCCCCTGTGGCGGCGCGCTGTCGGCTGCCTGGCTGCGGTCGCGGGCGGCCAGGACTCGCGATGCGTCGGTTGCGGGGGCGTGGCCGGCACCGATGTGGACGAGATAGCCGGCGAGGCCGCGGACCATCTTGTACATGAAGCTTTCGCCGACGGCGTTGATGAAGATGAGCCCGTGTTGTTCGATGACGTCCAGACGATAGAGTTTGCGGACGCTGGATTCCAGCTCGTAGCCCGGGTTGGCGGCGAAAGACGAGAAGTCGTGTTCGCCGGTGAGCAGCGCGGCGGCTTCGCGCATGGCCGGCACGTCTAGCGGCCGGGGCGTTCGCCAGACGAAGCGCGCGAAGAGCGGATTGACGCGGCGGCCGGGGGCGATGCAATAGGTGTAGCCCTTGCCAGCGTTGTCGTAGCGGGGGTTGAAGGCGCCGGTACAGATTCGGGCGCGGAGGACCATGATGTCGTCAGGCAACCAGCGATTGAGGACATAGACGAGCTTATCGGGCGTCATGTCCGGCGGGGTGGGCGCGGTGAAGGACACCTGCTGGTCAAGGGCGTGGACGCCAGCGTCAGTGCGGCTGCCGCCGTACACTTTGAGCTCGGGGCTGCGAAAGAGCAGGCGGACGCGCGTACGTAACTCCCCCTGGACGGTCTTCTGTTTCGTCTGGACCTGCCAGCCGGCGTAAGCGCTGCCATCGTAGGCGATGGTCAGATGCCAGGTCTGCTCTGGAGGCGCCGGCGCTGGCGCGGCTGGGGCGAGTTCGTCGTCGTCGTTGTGGTGATCAGTGCAGGTGTTTGCCATGTGGAATGAGGTCGGCGGCTGGTTCAGCAGCTGCCGATTTTCTGGTAGAGATCGCGGAAGATGGCGTCGCGGTTGAGGTGCAGGGCGACACGCATGAGGTGACGGGTGTAGTCTTGGGTGTAGGTGAACTGGCTGCTGAGCGCGGGACTGTGTACCAGAGTGCTATCCAGCCATTGTGGATTGATCAGCCAGGCCACAGCGGAGATGTCCCAGATTACCTTTGACCAGGCGAAGGGGTCTTTGGTGTAGCCGTGGACAATGTCGCAGAGGTATTGGCCGAGGGCATTTTTGCCGCCGAGGAAGGCGTCAAGCTCGGGGATCGTCACGCGTAGGTGCTCTGCGACATTGGTGCAGGGAATTTGCACCAGTGGCACGCCGGAATCAAAGAGGATGCGCGAGGCAAAGAGGTCCTGTTGCAGGTTGAATTCGCGGGCTGTACGCCAGTCATGCGGTTGGCCGCCCAGCCAGACGACGACGATGTGCCGCACGAGCTCGGGTTCCAGTAGCAGCGCGGAGGCGACATTGGTCGGTGCGCCGATGGTCATCACATACAAAGGCTCGTTTTCGCAGACCATGGCTTTTTTGATCAGGTCGCGAGCGGCCGGGCTGTCCACAGGTTCGTTTGAGTCGATCAGCCAGCTACGGGAGCCCTCGAAGACGAAGTTGTCGCGGGCGACGCCCATCTTTGCCATGACCTGCTGGATTTCCGCGTAGCTTTTGACCATGCCGTCTTCCGGTCCTGCCGAGCGGTTGTTGTGGAAGGGCGCCGCGTAAACGGCCTGGAGATTCAGAGACTGCGGTGACAGCAGGGCGTAGGCCAGCGCGAACTGGTCGTCGACTTCGTTGTAGGTGTCGGTATCCAGTACGCACTGGACGGGGCTGCGGGGCGGCGCCAGGCGGGCGACGCGCAACGCTTCGGGTAACACCGGGAATTGTGAATGGGCCATGCTCTCTGCTCCTTGATTGCTGACGATGCGGCTGGCGCGGATGATGCGCGGGGCAAAAGCACTAATGTAGCATGGCCAGGCGCACAGGAAAGTGCGAGGAGGGGAAAAGACGGGGTGGGGCACGGCCGAGAGATTTGTGGGGCACGCGGTCTTGCGCTCTAGCAGTAGCCGTCAATAGTCGTCGATAGCAGTCGATAGCAGTCGATAGCAGTCGATAGCAGTCGATAGCAGTCGATAGCAGTCGATAGCAGTCGATAGCAGTCGATAGCAGTCGATAGCAGTCGATAGCAGTCGATAGCAGTCGATA
>JAQWBY010000031.1 GCA_028706165.1 Lentisphaeria bacterium
CGTATTCGGAGCGGTTGCCCTTGCGGGCGTAGCCCATGAAGAGCGTCGCGGGCAGCTCGGGCCAGGCGTAGCCGTGTTTCTGCGCGGCTTCGGCGAGGTAGGCTTCGCGCACGGCCGTCGGCACGGCCGACCAGGCCTGGCGGTCGGCAGCGACGGGGAAGGGCCGCCATTGGTTGCTGGGTATCAGGGTGCTTCTGAGCTGTTCTAGTGAGTACTGCTGACGTAACATCGGTGGTCCTTGGCCTGAAAGGGTTGGCTGTTAGCCTAGAAATCCATTTTCCAGGCGAGGGTGAGGTTTCTGCCGGGTTCATTATATGCCAATGCGCTGTTATTACCACGCACGGTGGAAAGATAATTGACGTACTCGGCATTAGCCAGGTTGGTCGCCGAAAGAAGTAGCGCGTGGGATGTTTTTCCCAGCATGAAGCGGTAGCCGACGCGGGCATTGAGGGTGAGCCAAGCGTCGCACTCATCGTAGCCGGGGGCATTGTGGTCCTGTTCGGCGGCACCTTCGACCTCGCATTCGGCCCACCAGCCGCGGTTGTGTTCGTAGCGCAGGCCGACGAGGCCATTGAGCGGTGGGTTGTCCCTGAGGTAGGTATCGGTGGACTGATTATCGCCTTCCATCCAGGCGATGCAGCCGTAGCTGGTCCAGCCGGGCGCGAAGCGCCATTGGGCGTCCAGTTCCAGGCCTTTGAGCAGCGCCTCGTCCACATTGGCCATGAGTTGGTTATTGGTGTTGTTGGGGTGTGGTGCGGCGACCACGAGATTATCCACGCGGTTGACCCAGGCGCTGAAGCTGGCGCTGACGGCGTCGTTGTGGTAGTGGACGCCGTATTCCAGGAAGAACGAGTCTTCGGGGTCCAGGTCGGGATTGCCGTAGAGGGCGCTGGTGCCGCTGAGGGCGATGTACTTGAAGCGGTCCATGATGTCTGGCACGCGGTAGGCGCGTGAGCCCAGCAGCGTCATGCTCCAAGCGGGATTGAGGCGCCAGGTGAGCCCGAGGTGTGCGGACCAGCTCCAGTCGTCCATATCCGACGAGTCACGCAGGAGGGCGTTGGCTGGGGCGGGGCCGTAGAGTTTGTCGCTGTCGGCCATGACGCGGTCGACGCGGGCGCCGACGTTGATGCTGAACTGGTCATTGAGGCGCCAGTCGTCTTCGGCGAAGAGGCCGATGACGAGCTGGCTGCTGTCGGCCATGGGCGTGTCGTCGACGAAGCGGAAGCTGCCATTGGGCAATGCGAGTTGGCGGCGGCGCGTGCCGCTGTATTCCCAGCGCCAGGCGTCAATGCCGGTGGCGATGCTGTGGTCGGCGATGGAGAGCAGGTTATTCCAATGGAGGCCGTAGGTCGTGTGTTCTGCGCCAGGCCAGAGTTGATAGGGTCGTGGCCAAGCGGCGGTCGGCGGGAAGGCGAAGCGGTCGATGCTCACATCGCGTTCAATTTTCTGGTAGTAGACAAGCAGGGAGGATTCTTCCCAGATGTCGCTTTGCGGCGTGAAGCTGTGTTTGAGGCTGATGTTTTCCATGACGGTGCGGGGCAGGACAACGCGGGTGGCGTTGCCGGGGAGGCCTTCGCTGCCGGGCACGCCGATGCAGTCGGCAAAATAGCGGCTGAAGCTGATATCGGTGACATTGGCGCTGTCCCATTTGATGCCGGCCTTAAGGCTGCCCTGTTCGTCTTCGGCGTAGCTGTGGGGGACCTCGTCGTGGGCGCCGTCGTCATAGCTGTTGTAGTCGCGGTAGCCGCCGGCGACATGCAGCCAGAAGGACTGGTCGGAGTAGGCCAAGCGCGTGTAGCTACTAAAGCCGTCGGGATTGCTGGACGCGCTGAGGGACAGCCCGCCATGGATTTCCGGTTGGTCGCTGAACTGGCCTTTGCGGGTGATGACATTGACTACGCCGCCGAGAGAACCGGAGCCGTAGAGTTCGCTGACCGGCCCTTTGAGGACCTCGATGCGCTCGATGTCGTCAGGCAGCATCAGTCCGAACTGGATGCCGACGTCGGTGGCGGTATTGACGCGCTGGCCGTCAATGAGGAAGACAATGCGATTTCGGGCCATGCCGCGGATGTTGATCTCGGCGCCCCAGTGGGCATCGCCGGACTTGCTGACGCCGGGAATGCGCCGGGTCAGATCGCTGATGCTGAGCGGCTGGTCGAGGAATGCCCGTTCGGCGTCAACTATGCCGATGCCGCCGGGCGTCTGTGATACCAGCGTTTCGCGGCCACGGGCCGTGACGGTCATGGCGCCCATATCGAGAGGCTGAGACGGGCCAGTGGTTTCGGCGGAGTTTGTTTGCGCGCCGCAGATTACTGCGCTGCTGAGTAACGCGAGGGTAAGTGCACGACGAAAGGCGTACGCGTTCATTGTGGGGGCCTTATGCTGGGGAATATGGTGTGGGTTTTTCAATTGGGTTATTTGGTGAGCAGGAGCGACTTGGTGGTGATGCCGGGCATGCCGCCAAGCTTGCCGGTGAGGGCGCCGATGTCGTCAGTGGTGCCTTCGACAATGAGCGAAATGATGTTGAGATTGTCTTCATGCCGCGGTAAGCCGATGCGTCCCATGATGATGCCATTGAAGGCGGACAACAACTCGTTGACTTTGGCTACGCTGTGGCGTTCCTGGACCAGGATTGCGACCACTCCGATACGTTTGCCGTCGCTACTCATACACACCTCGCAGTTTTCCCGACCTGGGCAAAAAAAAGCCCGTGACCTAAAGATAAGGTACACGGGCAGATACGGGCAGGCGTCGCCTGCCACACGACAACGCACCCTTGGGGGCAGGTCGAACCCTAGCCGCAGGCCACCGTCGCAATGAAATCAGTCATGGCGCTGGGCGCCAAAAACGGCGGTTACTATAGTGTGAATGCGAAAAAGCGCCATCGCGTGGCGCGCACTGGGATGAGGATTCACGTATGGGACGTAGGGGACGTAGGGGACGTAGGGGACGTAGGGGACGTAGGTGCAGAGGACGCATAGGACGCATAGGACGTAGGGGACGTATGTGCAGAGGACATATAGGACGTAGGGGACGTATGTGCAGAGGACGTAGGGGACGGGGCGTCGATTAGGGAGGTCCCATAGGTCCCATAGGTCCCATCTATCCTATTCATAGGTCCTCTACGTCCCATCTATCCTATTCATAGGTCCTCTACGTCCCATCTATCCTATTCATAGGTCCTCTACGTCCCATCTATCCTATTCATAGGTCCTCTACGTCCCATAGGTCCCATAGGTCCCATCTACCCCATCCCTTATTTCACGAAAGCGTCTTTGATGATGCTGGTGGTGTCGGTGATGTCGAGGCGGTACGGGTCGAGAGCGAAGAGCCCGCCCATGGTATCCCAGGCGTTGGCGGCGATGGCCTCGGCTTCTTCGGGGCTGACATTGTAGTCAATGAGACTGATATCGGCCATGCCGATATCGACGATGAGGGTGGCGAGGGCGTCAACGAAGGCCTTGGGCTGTTTTTCCGGGGGGAGATTGCTGATGTCGACGCCCATGGCGGCGGCCATGGCCGGGTAGCGGTCGGGCGCCTTGTCGGACATGAAGTCGTGATAGGCGCGGGAGAGCATGATCAGGCCGGCGCCGTGGGGGATTTCCGGGTGGATGCCGCTGAGGGCGTGTTCGATGGAGTGTTCCGAGATGCAGCACGACGTCGATTCGACCATGCCGGAGAGGGTGTTGGCCCAGGCGACGGCGCTGCGCGCCTCGAGATTACTGCCGTCCTTGACGGCGATGGGCAGGTACTTGGTGATGAGGCGGATGCTCTCCAGAGCGAAAAGATCGCTGGCCGGCTGGGCGACGTTGGCGATGTAGCCCTCGGCGGCGTGGAAGAACGCGTCCATGCCCTGGAAGGCCGTCAGTTCCGGCGGCACGCTCAGCATCAGTTCGGGATCGACGATGGACAGGGTTGGGAAGGTCGCGTCGCAGCCGTAGCCGATTTTCTCCTGGGTTTCGGTTTTGGTGATGACCGTCCACGGGTCGGCCTCGGTGCCGGTGCCGGCCGTGGTGGTGATGGCGACAATGGGCAGCGCGCCATTGACGAGTGGCTGGCCCTTGCCGCTGCCGCCGGACACGTAGTCCCAGTAGTCACCTGGGTTTTTGGCCATGACCGCGATGGCTTTGGCCGAGTCGATGGAACTGCCGCCACCGAGGCCGACGACGAAATCGCAGTCGTTGGCCTTGGCCACGGCCGCGCCTTCCATGACGTGGTCTTTGACGGGGTTGGGCAGAATTTTGTCGTAGACGACAGAGCCAACGCCATTTTTCTTGAGCAAGTCGATGACTCGGTCGAGATAGCCGTTGGCGCGCATGGACTTGCCGCTGCTGATGACGATCAGGGCTTTTTTGCCGGGGAGGGCGCAGGTCGCCAGTTCATTGAGTTTGCCGGCGCCGAAGAGGATGCGGGTGGGGATGTAATAGGTGAAGTTCATGGACTCTTCCTTTCTGCTGTGCTGTGCGTAGAGAAGCCGGTTGCAGCCGTGACGTCCTCAGCGCTTGGCGAGGATTTCCGCGAGGCGGGCGTAGCCCTTGGGGTTGGGCGCGCCGTGACCGGCATCGGGCGTGGTGCTGATTTCTTTGTGGATGGACGCGGGCAGGGTGTTGAACACCACGTAGACGCTGGTGGGGACGCAGGTGGTGTCGATAAAGCCCGTGGACAGATAGCTCTCGCAGCGGATGCGGCGGGCGAAATTGACGTTGTCAAAGTACTCGGCGGTTTTGGCGACGAGGGCATTCTCGGGGGTGAGGGTGCCGTCGTTTTCGGCGGCATAGAGTCTCGGCCAGCCGGCGTTGCGGCGGGGCTTGGCGAGGGTGCCGGCGTGGTCGCTGAGCGCCGGCACGCCGGAGATGCATAGGGTCACCTGTGGGTCCAAGCCGGCAGCGACAATGGCTTGGCCACCGCCCTGGCTACCGCCGATGACAACGAGGTCGCGGCCATTCCATTCCGGCAGCGTCTTGGCAAAGTCCAGTGCCCGCATCACCCGCAGGTACATGCCCTTGAAGTAGAATTGGTCGCGGTCATTCTTGCCGCGATGAGCGTAGCCCTTGAGTTCATTTGCGGCCAGATTGCTATAGAATTCCGCCGGCTGGCCATTTTCAATGCCGTGGGCGTTGACGTCGAAATTGATGGCGTTGTCCCGGTAGCTCTTGTGGGCGCTGCGCACGCCGGCGCCGTGGTAGGATACGACCACCGGTAGGGACTTGGGCTGGGCGCCGACCGGCTTCACCAGATAACCCGACACCGGCATGCCGCCAGCGCAATCGACCTTAACGTCGAAGGCCACGAATTTGCCCTCGCGGTCCTTTCTCACTGGGCTGGGCTCCAGCCGGGGATTGAGGGGAATCGCGTCCAGCGCGGCGCGTTGCTGGGCCCAGAAGGCGGCAAAGTCGGCGGGGCAGTTGCCGGCGTAGGTCAGCGCCAGCGGATCGACCATGGCGCCGACGCCAGCCGAGGACTTTTCCTTGATGGCGATGCGCTTGCCTTCCTGGTCAACGGGCGTGAACATGATGTAGGCCCAACCGGGAGTATCGAGGCTGGTGCTGATGAGCACCGGTTCCGCGGCGCTGACGACTTCGCCGCTGGTGGTTTGGTGGCCGTCACGGCGGATGTTGTATTTGAGGGTCGTGCCGGCCTGGGGCTGGCCGTCAGCCAGGAATTGCACCGCGAACTGAATGGTCTCGCCTTTGCTGTAGATGGCCTCGGGCTTGTCGGTCGTGGCTTTGATGGTGTAGACCTGGGCTTGGAGGGACAGTGTCACCAAGAGGGCGGCGACAATGCTGGCGAGACGGAGTTGATGCATCATGACTATTCCTTTTCTTGCTGTTAATGGGAAGTATCCCGGCGTAGTGCCGGAGCTCACTTGAGCATAAACTGCAGGCGCTAATTATCAAGACGGGCGCGCGTAAAAAGAGACTGCGAAAGTAATCGGTCACCCATTGATAATGATGGCACGATATGCCCCTTGCTGCCGCGATGGGACGCGACATGCCGGGCCAATGGTGTCGCCGGTTCCCGCCTCCACGGTTTTGCTGCGGCCCCCTTTCGACAGTAGTGCGGGCGGTCCCCGCCCGCACTGTCGCATGACGTCTCCACCTCACTCGACCTCCAAATAGCCACACATCACTGTTGTTCGATGCGTTCCGCCCCGTCTGTCAGCAAGTGAGTTCCATTGCCTCTTTGGCCCCAGTCAGCTTCGCCGACTGGGGCCAAAGAGGCAGAGGAACACGGACCAATATGGCGCGTTACCCAGGGCGGCGCACGCTTTCAGCGTGCGCCGCCCTGGGCTGGTATGTTTCGCGCTTTCAGCGCTTCTGCCGCTTCGCGGCCAGGGACACGGGCACGTTTGACTCAGCCAGAAGCTCTATGGCTCAATTATCAATGGGTGACCGATTACCCGCGATAGCGGCCGAAGCAAGGCCCGGGGCGAGAACAACGGCTGCTATAAGGTGGCCATCCGGGCCATATGCCAGACAGGCGGCCTGTTGGGGCGGCCTGCCGTGGCAAGCCGATTCAGCGCTGGCGGCCATGGCGGGTTTTGACGACGACTTTGCCGTCGCTGATCGTCAGCGCGTCTAGCTGCCGCAGCCACGGCGAGTTGTTCTCCTGCAACAGCTGGCCGAGATTTCTTTCGTTGATCTTTTTCAGGAGGAATTCCGGCAGGGGCTTGTCGCCGACCATGACCTTTTTGACGTTGAGGTTGATTTTGCCATCCTGGGCGCTGGCGGCGATGGTGAAGTCGCCATTGACGTAGCGGCCCTCCAAGCCGGGCACGTCATGTAGTTGCAGGCTGGTGGAGGCCACGATCAGGTCGCCGTCAACGGCGAGCGACAGCCGCCGGCTGAGATCCTTCCATTCCGGGACGACGGCCAGCAGCTGGTTGAGTTCGGGGCCGCTGACCTCAATGGTTTCGGCGCGGCCGAGCTCTACGGCCTGGCGGGCTTTGCCGTAGATGCGGCCGAGCTTCTGGGTCTGGGTGCGATCGACGTCGGTCGCCGTGAACTGGCGAGGCTGATCGCTGGTCCAGCTATTGCGCAGGTGGCGGAAGCTCAGCCAGCTGGCTAGGACCGCCAGCAGCACCAGGGTGACGCCGACGCCGGCGACGATGGCCAGTATGCGCAGTACTTTGTTTGGCTTAGGAGGCTGTTTTTGCGTGGCCATGGGCGGCTCTTTCCGGCTGGTACTTGAAACGGGTGCTGAAGATGTAAAGACAGAGGGCGCAGAGGCCGCTGATCAGCGGGCCATAAATGATGCCCACCAGGCCGAAGGTCTGTAGACCACCTAAAATGGAGAAGAACAGCGCGATGTAGCTCATGCCAGTGCGACCGCCACTCATGAACAGCGGCCGGAGAATGTTGTCGACGTTGGCGACGATGCCGCCGCAGCAGATGGCCAGGAAGATGGCGCTGCCCGTCTGGCCGGTGATCAGCAGGTAGCCGACGGCGGGCACCCATACCAGCGTGGTGCCGACGAAGGGTATCAGCGAACACACGCCCAGCACGGACCCCCAGAACAAAGCCGGGATGCCGACAATCCAGAAGAGAATCATGGCGATGATCGCCTGAGTGACCGCCGTGCCCAGAATTCCCACCAGCACGGCCTTGGCGACATCGCGAATGCGGGTGATGAACTCGTCCTGCTCGCTGTCACCAAGGGGCGAGATGCGTTTCAAATAGCGAATGAAGGTCCGGCCATCCCGAAACGCGTAGAACATCACAAAGAGCATGATGAAGAAATTCAGCACGATCATCCAGGTCTTGGCCAAGGCCCGGAAAATGTTATCGAGGAGAAAACTGAGGACGCGGCGGCTGGCGTTGACGATGATTTTGCCGAGGTCGGGCTGTGTTTGCTCCGGCGACGAACCAGCCGCGTCAAGCTGAGCGGGACTTGCGGTCTCGTCGGTCGTGTTGGTGCCTGGCGTGGCCAGCGCGTCATTGTCATCGCCGTGGTATGGCAGCATAGGCAGATCGAGATTGGTTTTGTCAATGACCGTGTTGATTTTATCGTGCAGGTCGTATTTGTCGATCAGTGCCTGCAGTTGTTTTTCCATCTGGCCGTCCTGAATCCAACGCAGGCCGGCGCTCATGCTGCTTTGGCCTTGTTTGATGACATTGACGGTGAAGAATGCCAAGGGGATGACGATGCAGCAAAAGACGGTGACGACGGAGATCAGCGCGGCGAGGCGTTCTTTGCTTTTGCGCCAGGTGCGGGCTCTAGCGCGCAGTTGTGTTGGCGACCACGTGGTTGCGCCCTTCTTCCGTAGGCGGCGCGTGGCGCGGCTTAAGTAGTGGACGAGCCGGCTGACGCGTCCATGCAGTGGCGCCAGCATGGTCGCACCCAAGACGCCGAGGATGATCGCGTGCAGAAAGAAGCGCACCAGATAGACCATGCTAATGAACAACACCAGCGTCAGCACCAGAAAAGCCAGCTTGGCGATGTTTGGCGCCCAGCTGTGGCTGTCGTCACTGGTGGTTGGCATGGTGGTTGGGGCGTGGTGCGCTTCGGGCATCGAGGGGACCTCGTAGTTATAACAAGAACGGGCGGCGGCGGGCGGCGTGGCTCGCCTGACAATCAGTAGATGGCTAATATACCCTAATAACGCGCCAAGACACGCTCCAGTGCCGCCAGCAGCGCGTCAATGTCGCGCGCAGTCGTAGTCGGTCCGAGACTGACGCGAATGGCGCCGCGGGCGAGTTTTTCCGGCACGGCCATGGCTTTAAGGACGTGGCTAATGTCCTTGCTTTCCGCGCTGCAGGCGCTGCCGGTGCCTACCAGTATTTGCTCCTTTTCCGCTAGCAGGCGCATGATGACAGCGCCCTCGTAGCTTTCAAAGGCGATCATGGTGATATGCGGCGCGGCGGTGGGCGGGGACAGCACGCGGCAACGGTAGCGCCCGAGGCGCTGCAGGCCGTCCAAGAGTCGTCGGGATAGCCCCTGGTGCTGCCGCCGCAGTTCGAGCATGGCGGCGCAGGCCATCTCAGCGGCATCCGCAAAGAGTATCACGCCGATGGTATCGACCGTGCCTGAACGCAGGCCGCGTTGCTGGCCGCCACCAAGAATCTGCGGTGTCGGTGCGTGGCCCTGACGGACAATGAGGGCGCCGACGGCTGGTGGGCCGCCGATCTTGCGCGCTGAAATCGCCAGCAGGTCGATGCTGGCCGCTTGCCAGGGGATGGGGCATTTGCCGAGGCTCTGCGCGGCATCGACCAGCAGCGTGGTGCCCTTGCCATACACCTGGTGCCGGCATGCCGCGAGGTCCTGGATGGCGCCGGTTTCATTGTTGATGTGGCTGAGCGCGAGCAAGGCCGGCGGGTGTTGGAGGTCGAGAATGACTTGCCCCTGCGGCGTCAAGGGCAACACCCGTCCGGGTTGGCCGCGCGTGAGGCGTGCTTGGAAAGGCGCGAGCATGGCCGCGTGGGCGCCGGCTTCGCAGTGGATTTCCTGCTCGGGCCCGCAGGTAAAGCCTTGGATGGCCAAGTTCAGCGCCTCGGTGCCGCCGCTGGTCCAGACCACTGACGCCTCGTCGGGGCTGCTGCCGATGCAGGCCAACAGGCGTTCTTCGGCGTTGATGATCGCCCGCCGGCAGTATTCTGCATAGCAGCTGCCGCCGTGGGGATTGACGACAAAATCGCGGTGGTAGCGGCGGATGCGTTCGAGCAGGTCATCGGAAAAGGGCATTCCGGCTGCGTAATCGAGATAGATGGCTGGTTTATTACTGGGCAGCATCGCATGTCCTCCCTAGGCTGTGCGCTGTGCCACGGGCCGTGCCGCGCGCGTCGGCTGGCCGTGGTGGCGCTGACATCGTTATGCTGCGTCAACTATGGGGTCAGTAGCGTACGTAGCTCCAGGACAATGGTCGGTCGTTTTCGTAAGGCAGGTAGCCGTGAAAACAGCGCGGATCGTCATCAAAAAGCAAAGGCAGAAAATAGCGGTCACCCTCCCACATGGGCAGTTCGGCCAGCTTGGCGATGGGCACCCACTGCAAGGGGCCTTCGTTGCTGGCGGTGGCGACGTCACCGGTGAAACGTTCGATAAGGAAGATGAAGGCCAGCCAGTCTTCGCCTTTCGGGCCAAAGCCCGTCCAGTTCACGGTTCCACGCAGGGTCATGGCGCTGACCGTGATGCCGGCCTCCTCGCGGATTTCGCGGGTCATGCAGCTGGCGATGTCCTCATGGGCTTCCATGTGGCCGCCGAGGCCGTTGTATTTGCCGAACTGCTCGTCGTCCTTGCGGGACACGCGGTAGGTCATAAGCACCTGCTGGCGGTCCGGAGACAGGACGTAGCCGAGGGTGCTCATGATGGGGCGATAACACGCTGACATAGGGTCATTGTTTCCTGAGACATGTCGGCCAGGAGGCTGCTGGCTGGAGGGAGGCCTGCACGACCACCGGCCGACATGGAAAAAACTACCGGCGTTTACAACTGCGTGGCACCGCGGTCCCGCAGTGAAATCACGACTTTGCGGACGTCCTGGGCGCGGTTCTTGGGCATGACCAGCACGGCGTCTTCATCGACGACCACGACCATGTCCTTCAGGCCCACGGCACCGACGGCGATCTTCTTCTGGCCGCGGGCGTTGTAGATGATGCTGTCATTGCAATCGATGACCACCGGGTCGCCAACGCGAACATTGCCGCTGTTGTCGCGCGGGAAGGTGCGGTCTAAGGCATCCCAGGCGCCGACGTCGTCCCAGATGAAATTGCCGGGCACGACCATGACGTTGTGTGCCTTTTCCATCAGTGCGTAGTCGATGGAGATATTGGGCAGCGCGTCGAAGATGCGGGCGGCGCGGTCGGGGTCATTGGCCATGAGTGCGTCGGTGAGGTCTTCGAGGGTTTCGGCCATGACCGGGTTGGCGTGGCCGAATTCATTTTGGAAGGTGGATAGACGCCAGAAGAACATGCCGCTGTTCCAGTAGAAACGGCCGGAGGCGATGTATTTGGCGGCCTCGTCGGCGCTGGGCTTTTCCTTGAAGCTGGCGACAGAAAACAGCGGGTAGGCCTTGTCGTCACCAAGCGACTTGGCGTTGGCGGCCACTTCGATATAGCCGTAGCCTGTTTCAGGGCGGACGGGCTGGATGCCGACTGTGATTAGTGCGTTGTTGTTCTCCGCGACGTCCATGGCGTTGCCGATGGTGTTGACGAAGGGCTCGGTGTCCGGTATGCGCTGGTCGGCAGTAAGCACGCCCATGGTCAGCTCTTCGGGCGACAGATTGGTGCGCGCCAGAATCGTCGCCGTGGCGTAGATCAGGCAGCCGGCGGTGTTACGGCGGCAGGGCTCGGCAATCACGTTCTCGGCGGGAATGCCCAATTCGGCGTCCTGAATGGCTTTCTGCAAATGCGAGCTGGTGGCGATGTAGATGTTGGCGGGTGGTACTATCGCCATACTGCGCTCGACTGCTTCTTCAAGTAGAGATTGGCCGCTGCCGGTTAGGGTCAGCAGTTGTTTCGGTTTGGTAAACCGCGACAGCGGCCAAAAGCGCTCGCCAGTGCCGCCCGCCATGATGACAATCACTTTCATAGTTGTGTCTCCTTCTTGATATGCGTTGCAGTGCGCTAATCAGCCGTCCAGGCCCCGTGGACGGTCGCTCAATGACCATAACTGTACAACGCCTTTTCACGCTTCCAAACCGTCAGAGGAAAATTGCCCCGAGCTCATTTTGCGCATTGCCTGGTTGGTTGCTATTGGCAACATTTGGCGCATATTGCCTGTTTAACAAGCGTGCATGCCGGCTCGCGCCCCGGGGGACGCGGCGGCCTTCAGCGGTGAACAACAAGGAGTGATGGCCATGGCGAAGACAATGTGGGTGTGGGCCGTGATGGCGTGTGTGGGCTGTGCCGCGCTGGCGCAGAATGTGGATACCAAGCTGACGGAAGCGAATAAGCTCAAGGCCGCGGGCAATTACCGCGAGGCCTTGACCATCTACCAGGAGCTGCTCACCGCTCCCCGGGAGCAGACGCCGAGCTACCACGCCGAGGCGGCTTTCGGCGCGGCGACGGAGTGCCTGGAGCGTCTGAACGAGATCGCAAAGTGGGATGCGTTGTTGGCCGACTGCGTGGCCTTGCGGCCTGGCGATTGGCAGCTGGCGCTGGCGGTGGACGAAGCCATGGAAAGCATTCCTCACTACGGCCATGTCGTCGCCGGCGAGTTTCGGCGGGGGGATCAGCGCGGCGGTAACTGGGAGCAGTTCCGCCGGGTTGAACTGTACGACCGCCGTGTGCAGCTGCGGCTCTTCCGGGATTCGTACGAGAATTTCCTGCGGGACCTGCCGGGAATGGGCAGCGTTGACCAACTGATATATTGGGTGCACTATGCCAGTGCCTGGCAAGACTGGCGAGCGTGGCGCCTGCAAGTGCTGACGGACATCGATACCGAGCTTGACGTCACTTCTGCCGAAGAGGATGTCGCCGACCTGCCCGGCGCGCCCGTAGACGAGAAGGGCGAGCCCATTTTCTACAAAGTCCCCGAATCTTTCGCCGCCGCCAAAAATGACGGCGAGCGCTGGCGCTGGGTGCTTTCGGAGATGATCAACAAGGGCGATGAGGCTTGCCAGGACCGCGCCCGCATAGAGTTGGCGGAATTTCTGCACAAGGAATTCGGTGTGCAGACCCTGCAGAGTTCGCTGTGGTTCTACCGCCCTCGCGACAAAGACGAGCTCAGCGGCATCAGCGCCTTGCAGACCTTGCGCGATGACGAGACCATCGCCCGCCTCGCCAACGGCGTTCGCCGCCTTGCCCTGCCGGACGAATTCAATTACATCAGCATCTACAGCGCTCTTGTTGAGAAAGACGGCCCGGAGGCCGAGTCGGCGCTGTGGCGGCTGGTGGAGATTTATGAGAATCGCCGGCAGTACGACAAAGCCCTGCGCTGGCTACAGCGCGGACACCAGCGCTGGGGCAAAGATGAATTTATTCAGCGCATGGCGGCCATCACTGGGAACTGGTGCGAATTCCGCCTGGGTAAGGTTCAGCTGGCGGGGCGGCGTGGGGAGGTGGAGCTCTGTTTCCGCAATGCCCGTGCGGTCACCCTGAGCGTGCAGCGGCTGGACCTGCCGGCGCTGGTCCGCGAATCGCAGCAATACATCGAACGCAAGCGCAACGATCGGAATCTGGACTGGCGGCGGGCTGACGTGCAGGCGCTGCCGGAACTCGTGCTGGCCGCCGGCGGCGAGAAGTACCTGCTGGGGAAACCCGAATCCTGGGAACAGCCCCTGCAGCCCAAAGAGCGCCATCTGGACACGGTGACGACCATCACGCTGCCCGTGCAGGACGCCGGCGCCTACTGGGTTACTGCGACGATGCCCAACGGCAATGTCGCCCGGCAAATGCTGCTGCTCGAAGACATCAAATTGGTCCGCAAAGCCACCGACAACGGCATGTCCTGGCAGCTCCTGAACGCCGCCAGCGGCCAACCCATCGCCGACGCCAAAATTGATTTCTTCGGCTGGACGACGGTATGGGACAACGCCAACAAACGGCAGAATGTCATCACCCGGCGCCTGGCGGAATTAACCGATGCTGATGGCTTTGTGCATCTGGACGCTCGCCGTCTCGGCGATCCGCAGCGGCCACTGCAATGGCTGGCCGAGGCGCGCACGGCGAGCGGCCAGTACTGCTGCCATGGCTACAGCCACACCTCGCCCCGGCCATTGTCCAAGCAGTCCTTTGTGCAGCACAGCGTGTTCGGCATCAGCGACCGGCCGGTCTATCGCCCTGGCCACGTCGTTCACTACAAATTTTGGGCGGCGCAGGTGCACTACGAGCTCACGGGGAGCAACCCGCTGGCAGGTCGGTCCTTTCATGTGGAGCTCAGAAATCCCCGCGGTGACGAAGTGATGAGCACCGAGCTCACGGCGGATCGCTTTGGCGGCGTGGACGGCTCGTGGACGATTCCCGCCGACGCGCCTCTGGGGCAGTATCATATCAGTATCCGCATTGACGACAATCGTCGCTACTACGGCTCGCTTTCGTTCCGGGTCGAGGAATACAAGAAGCCCGAGTTCGAAGTGCTGGTGGAACTTCCCGAGGAGCCGCCGATGCTGGGCGACAAGATTGCCGTCGGTGTCCGCGCCCGCTATTATTTTGGCGGGCCGGTGAATGAGGGGCGGGTCACGGTGAAGGTGCTGCGCTACGATCATGAGGATCGCTGGTGGCCCATGCGTCACTGGGACTGGTTCTACGGCAACGGCTACGGCTGGCTGCTGGAGGACTACTCGTGGTATCCTGGCTGGGGACACTGGGGCTGGAAGTGCCCGGCGCCGCCGTGGCTGAGGCCGGGGCGCTTCGCCCACGAGCCGCCGGAGGTCGTTCTGCAGTTGGAGCGGCCGCTGGCGGCCGATGGCACGCTGCAGGTCGAGATCGATAGCGCCATGGCCAAAGAGCTGCTCGGCGATCGCGATCACCGCTATGAAATCACGGCTGAAGTGCGCGACCAGTCCCGGCGGACCATCGTCGGCCAGGGCAGCGTCATCGTGCCCCGGGAGCCATTCCGCGCCACGCTGTGGCTGGACCGTGGCTATTACCGCGTTGGTGAGCCGGGTATGGTCTTCGCCCAGGCCCGGCGGGCCGACGGCAAGCCCGTCAAGGGGCAGGGCGTGCTCAAACTTCTACGCATTCGCTACGCGCCGGACGGCACGCCCAGCGAAAGCGTCGTGCGCGAATGGCCGCTGGCCAGCGATGCTGACGGCCGCGCCCAGCAGGCCTTCAGCGCTTCCGAACCAGGCCAGTACCGCTTGGCCTGGAACCTGCAGGACGATAAGGGCCGCCAAGGCGAAGGCGCCGCAATCGTCATTATCCGTGGCGAGGGCAGCGATGACCGCGCTTTCCGCTACAACGGCCTGGAACTCATTCCCGACAAGGCGGAATACGCGCCCGGCGAAAGCGTCCAGCTGCTCATTAATACCGAGCAGGCCGACAGCGTCGTCATGCTCTTCGTCCGCCCCGTGGATGGCGTCCTGCCCAAGCCGCAGGTGTTGCGCCTGCAGGGGCGCAGCGCCGTGGTGCCCATCGCCATCAGCAAGGCCGACATGCCCAACTTCTTCGTGGAAGCCTACACCATGGCCAATGGCGTCTTCCACAATGTCGCCCGGGAAATCATCGTGCCGCCGGCAAAGAAAGTGATTGACGTCGAGACCGTGGCCGCTGAGAAGGTCAAGCCCGGCGCCACCACAGAGTTGACCCTGCGCCTGCGTGACCACGAGGGCAGGCCCGTTGCCGGCTCGGTGGTGGTCGCCGTCTATGACAAGAGTTTGGACTACATCGCCGGCGATAGCTCCGAACGCGATATCCGCGCCGCTTTCTGGAAATGGCGCCGCAGTCACCACCCGGATATCCACGGCGCGGTCATGGCCTGGCTGCTGCCAAATCGCCTCAAGGAAAATGAAAAGGGCTACCCCTACATCGGTGTCTTCGGATGGCTGCTGCTGAATATGGACGACGAGGACGGCTTGGCAATGGGCACAGTTGGGCGTGCGCGTAGACGTATTGATAAATTTGCTGCTAGCAGGAGTATGGAGGGTGCCATGGCCATGGCCGCGCCCGCCGCTGACAGGGCCATGGAAGCCAACGCCATGGGCTTCGGCGCCGGCGGCGTTGGCGTTGGCGCCGGTGGTGGGGATGGCGGGATGGCCGCGCCGGTGCTGCGCAGCAATTTTGCTGACACGGCTTTGTGGGTGGCCAGTCTGGACGTTGCCGCCGATGGGCTGGCCGCGGTCAGCATTCCCATGCCGGACAGCCTCACGACTTGGAAGGTCCAGGTATGGGCCATGGGCGACGGCGTGAGCGTCGGCAACGGCGCCACGGAAATCATCACGGCCAAGGACATGATGGTGCGCCTGCAGGCACCGCGCTTCTTCGTGCAAAAGGACGAACTGGTACTCAGCGCCATGGTCAACAATCATCTCGACGCGGCCAAGGACGTCACGGTCCTGCTCGAATTGGATGGGCCTTGCCTGGAAGCTCTGGACGCGGCACGCAAGGTCGTGCGCGTGGACAGCCAGGGCGAAGCCCGCGTGGACTGGCGTGTCCGCGTGCGCCAGGACGGCGAGGCCGTCATCCGCGTCAAGGCGCTCACGGACCAGGAATCTGACGCCATGGAACAGCGCTTCCCCGTCTATGTGCATGGGCAGGACAAAATGCTGGCCACTTCCGGCATGCTGCGCCCCGCCGACCGCGAGGGCCGCATCAGCATTGCCATTCCTGCCGAGCGCCGGCCGGAGACCACCCGCCTGACCCTGCGCTGGTCGCCGTCGCTGGCCATGGCGATGGTCGATGCCGTGCCCTATCTGCTGGACTACCCCTACGGCTGCACGGAACAGACCCTCAATCGTTTCCTGCCGGCCGTGCTTACCCAGAACACCTTGCGCGAGATGGGCCTGTCCCTGCAGGACATCGCCGGCAAGCGCGCCAATCTCAATGCCCAGGAGCTGGGCGATCCCCAGGAACGCGCCGCGCAATGGCGCCGCTATCAGCGCGACCCGGTCTTTGATGAAGCCGAAATGGGTGCAATCGTCCGCAAGGGCGTGGATGACCTCAGCGCCATGCAGTGCAGCGACGGCGGCTGGGGCTGGTTCAGCGGCTGGGGCGAGCGCTCATGGCCCCACACTACCGCGCAGGTGGTGCATGGCCTGCAACTGGCTGCGCAATGCCGCGTGGTCGCACCCGATGGCGTCCTCGAACGCGGCCAGCAGTGGCTGACGAAATACCAGCAGGACGAACTGACCAAGCTGCGGAACTACGACCGCAAGGCGCCCGACAAGGAGCCACGCAAACGCTACGCGGATAACCTCGACGCGATGGTTTACCGCGTCCTCGCCGATGTCGGCCAGGCCGACACGGCCATGGCCGACTATCTCTATCGCGATAAAACACAGCTGTCCGTCTACGGCCTGGCGCTGGTCGCTCTGGGTTACCACGCCGCTGGCGATCGGCGTCTGCCTGACCTCATGCGCAATCTCAGTCAGTACCTGGTGCAGGACGACGAAAATCAGACCGCGTGGCTCAACCTCGGCAACAGCGGCTACTGGTGGTGCTGGTACGGCGATGAAATCGAGGCCCATGCGGCCTACCTGCGCCTGCTGGCTGCTGCCGAGCCCGCCAGCGCTGTGGCGCCGCGGCTGGTGAAGTACCTGCTCAATAACCGCAAACACGCGACCTACTGGCGTTCCACCCGCGACACTGCCGCCTGCCTCGAAGCCTTCGCCGCCTACCTCAAGGCCAGTGGCGAAACGACGCCGGACATGACCATCGAGGTGCTGCTTGACGGCCAGCGCGTCGCCGAAAGCCGGGTTACCAAGGACAATCTCTTCACCGGCGATTTCACGGTGCAGCTCACGTCCGACCTGCTCGCCACCGGCGACCACGTTCTACAAATCCGCAAGCACGGGCAGGGCCCACTCTACTACAACAGCTACCTGAGCTACTTCACCCTCGAAGACCCCATCGCCGCTGCCGGCCTGGAACTCAAAGTAGAACGGCGCGTCTTCAAGCTCGTCCGCGATGATGAGCAAATCCACAGCGCTACCGCCACTGGACAGGTCGCCGACAAACGCGTGGAGCGCTACCGCCGCGAGCCCATCGCCAGCGACGAAGCCCTCGTCAGCGGCCAGCTCATGGAAATTGAGCTCGTCATCGATAGCAAAAATGACTACGAGTACATCCTGCTGGAGGACTTCAAGGCCGCCGGCACTGAGCCCGTTGATGTCCGTAGCGGCTACATCCCCGGCGCCATGGGCGCCTATGTGGAATTCCGTGACAACCGCGTGGCCTTCTTCCTCCGTGGCATCGCTCGCGGCACCCACAGTCTCAGTTACCGCCTCCGCGCCGAAATCCCCGGACAGTTCAGCGCCCTCCCGGCCGTCATCACCGGCATGTACGCACCCGAATTGCGCGGGAATAGCCACGAGGCAAAAATCCGCGTGGTGGATAGGTAGGAGGAAGGGGGGAGGGTGGAAGGTGGAAGGTGGATGGGACGTATGGGACGTAGAGGACGTATGAGACGTATGTGCAGGGGACGAATGGGACAGATAGGACGGAGGTGGAAAGGTGGATGGGACGTATGGGACGTAGAGGACGTATGGGCAGGGGACGAATGGGACAGATAGGACAATGGGGCACGTGGGGCAGGTGGCGCGGGTGATGCGCCGAAAACATAGATACCCTAGGTCCTATACGTCCCCTAGGTCCTATACGTCCTATTCGTCCCCTGCTACCACTCCTACGTCCCCTGGGTCCTATACGTCCTATTCGTCCCCTGCCACCACCCATACGTCCCCTGGGGCCTATACGTCCTATTCGTCCCCTGCTACCACTCATACGTCCCCTGGGTCCTATACGTCCTATTCGTCCCCTGCAACTTTAATTCGTTATTTGCAACTATTTTTTGCCCTGCCTGCAACTTTTCATTTGTCCCCTAGGTCCTATAGGTCCTATTCGTCCCATCCACCGTTCCCATTACCGCCTATACAGCGAGGGAGGACTTCCATGGATCAGGGGTTTATTCCGCCGCATGGCGGATATGAGGCGTTGCACAGCTACCAGAAGTCGTTGATTATCTTCATCGCGACCTACTACCTGGCGGGGAAGTGGGTGCGCATGGGCTCACGCACGCGTGACCAGATGGAGCAGTCGGCGCGTTCTGGCAAGCAGAATATTGTCGAGGGCAGCCTGGCATCGGCCACCTCGAAGAAGACTGAAATCCATTTAACCAACGTTGCTCGGGCCAGCATCGGCGAATTGCATGAGGATTTCAAAGACTTCTTGCTGCTACGCCAGTTGCCAATTTGGCACAAGGACGACCCGCGCATGCTGGCCATACGGGCTCTGGGTAGCGAGCAGGCCACCTACGAGAGTTATCGGCCGTATATCGAAAGCAATGATCCGGAGATCGTTGGCAACGTGATGGTCTGTCTCTGCGTTCAGGCCGGGTACTTGCTAGATCAGCAAATCCGTGAGCTGGAACAGGCATTTCTTCGCGACGGCGGTATTCGTGAACGCATGACCCACGCTCGGCTGGAGGCACGCGGCGATGCGCAGTCCGCCATGCTGCCGGCCTGCCCGCTTTGCGGCAAGCCTATGCGGCAGCGCACAGCTCGTCAAGGCGCAAATGCCGGCAAGCCTTTTTGGGGCTGTTCCAGCTACCCCGACTGCCGCGGAACGAGAAAATTCGAAGAGGGAAACTCTGGGATGTAGAGGACGTATGGGACGTAGAGGACGTATGGGACGTAGAGGACGTATGTGCAGGGGAGGTTTGATAGGACGTATGGGACGTAGAGGACGTAGAGGACGTATGGGGGGGCAGGGGAGGTTTGATAGGACGTATGGGACGTAGAGGACGTAGAGGACGTATGGGCAGGGGACGAATAGGACAGATAGGACGATGGGCAGGTGGGGCAGGTGGGGCAGGTGGGGCAGGTGGCAGGTGGCAGGTGGCAGGTGGCAGGTGATGCGCCGAAAACATAGGTCCCCTACGTCCCATACGTCCCATCCACACCTTCCCCGCAAGCTTCCCCTCCCTGCCCACACCATAGTTGCCAGCTCTACTACTGTCCCCATTCGAGGCGGCTGGCGAGGGATTCGGGGAGGCCGGCTTCGCGGATGCGGTTTTGGGCGGCGACGACGTCGTATTTAACGCGGAGGATGCTGACGCTGCGTTTGTCGGTATCGTAGAGCATGGCGCTGGCGCGGGGATCCTGGTCGCGGGGTTGGCCGACGGCGCCGACGCCGACCATGACGGACACATTGGTGGGGATGATGAGGTTGCGGAAGAGTTCGAGGGTGAGATGGTGTCCGGGTTGGTGCATGCCGAGGAGCGGCACGTGGCTGTGGGCGGTGAAGCTAAGGGGCTTTTTCTGGAAGAGGAAGTGCATGGCGGCGCGGCGTGGCGAGAGGATGTAATGCCATTCGGGGAAGGGCTGGTTGGAGGCGTGGGTGACCTGGAAGTCATCGCCGTCGAGTGATGCGGGCAGGGCGTCCAGCCATTCGAGTTGTTCGACAGTGAGGGCGCTGCGGGTCCAGCTGATGACATTGGCGGCCTCTTCGCGGACGGCTGCGGTCATATTTTCGGGGTGGACGGCGTAGGCGTCGTGGTTGCCCTTGACGCTGCGGATGGCGCGGCCGCGGATGAGGTCGATGCATTCGCTGGGCGCGCCGCCGTAGCCGACGACGTCTCCGGCGCAGATGATATCATCGACCGCGAGGCGGTCGAGGACATCGAGGGTGGCCCACAGGGCGTCGACATTGCCGTGGATGTCACCGATAATAGCGATGAGCA
>JAQWBY010000032.1 GCA_028706165.1 Lentisphaeria bacterium
GATCGGCGAGGACTTCGGCTTCTTCTTTGACGACGGAAGCGTGGCTGGCGAGGGCGACGAGGGTTTGAATAAGTTTCAGGAGCAGCCTCAGGAAATGCAGGACGGGCTTATTCCACAGGCCGAGTTTGCTTTCTCGGCACATGTGGGATGCTTTTTCGGTGGTCGTGAGCGCATCTTGGATGAGCAAGAGACAGAACTCGTAGGCAAGGGCGCGTTTTTGGCTGGATTGTTGCCACAGGCCCTTGAGGGCAAAACTGACCAGGCATTGGTATGCGGCGTCCCGCCGGGCGATGCCGACGCAGTGGTTCATTTCCACCAAGGTTTGAACGTGTATGCGCTGCGTCTTCAATGGCATAAAGTCGACCTCCCCGGAGAGAAAATGGTCTGGACGGTATCAGCGCCGGTCGCGAATGGCCATTTTGTACTTCCGTGCTGCAGGGATGCGGCTGGCGGCGGCCATTGAGCGGGCTCATAGCCGTGAATTACTCAAGAAGCAGTTTATCGGCGTTGATGACCCACGGTGTATGCATGGCTAGTACGGAAATGGTGAAGGTGCCGGCGCCGTGTACCCAGGCACTGTGTTCGCCGCTGAGGCTGGTACTGGTGGCCATGACCTGCGTGCCGGCCTGGTTGGTGACGGTGATGGCAAGTGCACCCGCCTGGAACTGTTCAAAGCGAAGTCGCCAGTGGCCGTCCGGGACGGTGATACTAATGTCAGTCTGGCCGCTGTCGCCGGACCAAGTGCCGAGCTTACTGACTTTGATGGGCTTTTTTTGATCTTGGAGGAAGCGCCATTCGTCAATGGGGTCCAGGCGTTGTTCGATGGCTACAGTCCAGCTGTTACGGGGGGCCCGGATGATAAAATAGCCGGCATTGGTGCTGCCGTTGATGTTGACGCGGCCATTGATGGCAAAGCTCTCGGCCTGGTCGGCGACGGTTTGCTGGGTGCCATGCTGGGTGTCAATAAACAGAATGGTGAAGGGACCGGGACCGGTGGGGGTGAATGCCACGCGGGATTTGTTGCCGTAAAGGCTGAAGAATTCGGTTTCCATATTGCCATTGCCGCTCCATTGGTGGGTCTGCAGCCAGCGGTACTTGTTCACTTGGGCAAAAGCGCTGCTGATGCTCAGGGAGAGGACGGCAAGGAATATGAGCGTTGATGGGATCTTGGCGCTGTGCATGAGTTCGTTCCTTTATTTGCTGTTATGATGAATAGCCAAAGTGAGTAGTGCCGCGCCGGTGGTTGGGCGCTGCCTGGCGGTGCTTGAAGATTTGCTGTTGAACGACTTCCTCGGGCAGTTCGGCCAGGAAGCGGCTGGGTTCGCGCTGGTCGGAGCCGGTCCAGGTGAAGCGTCCGCGGGCAAAGAGAACCGTAACTTCTGCTTTGGCGCGTGTCAACCCGACGTAGAAGAGACGGCGTTCCTCCTCAATGCCATTGGCAGTGTTGACGCTGTGCTGGTGGGGGAGGTAGCCCTCTTCGACGCCGGCGATGAAGACGAAGGGGAACTCGAGGCCCTTGGCGCAGTGGAGAGTCATGAGCGAGACGTAGTCGGCTTCGCTGTCATAGGCGTCGAGGTCAGAGATGAGCGAGACTTCCTGCAGGTAGTCAAGCAGGGTACAGTCGCCGTGGTTGGTGACAAAGCTCTTGACTTGGGCCAGGAGCTCGTGGATGTTGTCAACGCGGTCGTCGGCGTTGTCGTCCTTGGCGATGATATTTTGCATGAGTCCCGAGTGCTCGAGGACGGCCGCGATGGCCTCGTCGATGGGCTGGTCGGGGAGGGCGCGCAGCGCGCGGCACCACTGGCAGAAGCGCTGCGCCCAGACGGGATTTTTACCGAAGAGGGCGGCGAAGTCGTCACGGCAGAGCAAATCGAATACGGGCATGGCATGTTGTTCGGCGGTGGCGACGAGGGCGGCGAGGTTTTTGGGGCCGACGCCGCAGTTCAAGCAGGTGACGACGCGCTGGAGTGACACCAGATCGGCTGGATTGCATTTGAGGCGGAGGAAGGCCAGGAGGTCCTTGATTTCCTTGCGGTCGTAGAAGCGGAGATTGCCGACGACCTGGTAGGGAATGCCCATGCGCATAAAGCCATCTTCGAGACTGCGCGACTGGCCGTTGGTGCGATAGAATACGGCCATGTCGCGCAGGGAATGGCCTTCTGTACACAGCTCGCTGATGCGGCGGCAGAGCCACAGCGCCTCGCTGGCTTCGTCGGGAACGGAGATGACGCGGATCGGGCTGCCGATTTCGTTTTCGGTGAAGAGATCTTTATCCAACCTGAAAGCATTCTGGTGGATGAGTTCATTGGCGGCGTGGATGATGCATTGGGTCGAGCGGTAATTTTGTTCGAGGCGGACGATTCTGGCATCAGGGAAATCGGAGGTGAAGTTCATGATATTTGTGTAATCAGCTCCTCGCCAGGAGTATATGCTTTGGTCTGGGTCGCCGGTGGCGTGGACGTTTTGTTCTTCGCCGCAGAGGAGTTTCATGAGATCGTACTGCAGGTGGTTGGTGTCTTGATATTCGTCAATGAGTAGGTATTTGAAGCGTGTCTGGTACATTTCGCGGACGATGGGGTACTCGCTGAGGATTTTGGCGGTGAGGAGTAGCAGATCGTCGAAGTCGACCGCATTTTGCTGGCGGAGGCGGGTTTCGTAGGCGATGGCGACTTTTTCGTAGGTATCGGCGTCATAGCGGCACTGGTTATGGATGTACTCCACGATGTCTTGTCGCTGGGTTTTGGCGCGGCTGATGACTTGGGCGACATCGTTGGGGCTGCAGTCGCTGTTGCGCAGATTAAGGTCTTTGAGGCAGTGTTTGAGAAGGGAGCTTTGGTCGCTGCTGTCGTAGATGGTGTATTGGCGGTTGCGGCCGTCCTTGAGGCGTTCGATGTCCTGCCTGAGGAAGCGCGCGCAGCAGCTGTGGAAAGTGCCGACGTTGCGGGGGGCGATGCCGACCAGAGTGGCGACGCGTTCCTTCATTTCGTTGGCGGCCTTGTTGGTAAAGGTCATGGCCAGGATTTGATCGGGGCGAGTGCCTTGGGCGATGAGATAAGCGATGCGGCGGGTGACCACGCGGGTTTTACCCGAGCCGGCTCCGGCGACGACCAGCATGGGGCCCTGGCGGTGGGTTACGGCTTCAAGCTGAGTGTCGGTCAAGTCGCGGAGGATATCGGCAGAGATGGTCATGATGGCGTGGGTATCTCCCAAAGCGGGCTGCGTAGACAAGCATCGTAACAATAATGGCGCGGGGGGCTGAAAACAACGGCGGCGGTGAAAAAGTCCAGGCTTAATCGGCGCGTCGTCCAAGCTGCGGCGTGGTGGTTATTTGCGGCTGCAGAAGCGCGCGTGGATGACTTGCCAGCGCAGGGACGTTTCGCGGCGTTTGGCAAGCCAGTTGTGGGCATCGTCGTCGTCGCTGATGGCGGCGAGCGCGGTGATATCCTGATCGCTGCAGCGGAAGAGGACGGGCATGGCGTTGTCGCCGGCCAGTCGCGCGCAGGTCTTCAGGGCCTTGTTGAAGAGTCGGCAGTAATAGCCGTGGCGAGCGGCGAGCCAGGCGAAGACGGCAGCAAGGAGGGACCAAAAGGGCCAGATGGGTAGGGACGGCATGAATTGCGTCCGCAGAATTTGCGCGGCCAGGAGGAGAAAGGTCACGCCGAGGAAGAGGAAGGAGTCCTGCTGGCGATGGAAGAGACCGCCAAGGAGGCGCCGGAATGGGCTTTGCGCTGTTTGGTAGGCGAAGCTTTCTTCGTAGGTCGTTGAGCCCAAGCCGATGCGGGCGACGTGGCAGAGCTCGTGTGCGAGCAGCTCCTGCCGGCGGTAGATCAGCCAGCGGTTCTTCTGCTTGAAGCTGCGACGGATAATGAAGACGGCGAAGAAATCCGGATAGAAATAGAACGCACAGCCGCCGAAGAGGAGACTGAAGGACGGATCGATGAAGAAGCCGGGCACCCAGTCGATACTGAATGCGAAGAGGTGTTCACAGGTCGCTTTGACCTCGTGGAAGAAGTGTGACGCGATCATGTCGGCCTGGCTGAGCTTGAGGCCTTCGATGTCGTAGAAGCCGTCGCGCGCCAGTGCGTCGGACATTGTGGCAATGTTTTTTTGCAAGGTTCGGAGGCGGTTGACGTAGGTCGTGCAGTCCTCGTCCTTGCCGCAGAGGAAGCCGCGGGCGTCCAATTTGGCGAGGGCAGACAGGTCCTGGTTTTCGGCGGCAGCGAGGAGTTCTTCAGGGAATATGGCCATGATGATGTCCGGGACGGGGTGGGTGAACGCAAAGGAACCATGTAGCATCGGGGGATGAGGGCACAAAGGAGAGAGCGAAGAGTAGGCGACGGGAGGCGCGTCATGAACAGGGGATGATATTTGTGGACGGTGTGGACGGTGTGGACGCTGTGGACGCTGTGGACGCTGTGGACGCTGTGGACGCTGTGGACGCTGTGGACGCTGTGGACGCTGTGGACGCTGTGGACCCTGTGGACCCTGTGGACCCTGTGGACGCTGTGGACGCTGTGGACCCTGTGGACGCTGGGGACTCCTGGGTGCGCCGCTAGGCCGATAAAGCGGGATTATGTCCATAGTGTCCATAGAGTCCATAGAGACGCTTGGTGCCTCCCGGGGACGGGCGGCGCAACGGTGGTCGGGCGGGGAATTTCGGTGAAAAATGTTAAGGGGTTTATATTACCATTGTGTCTCGCGGTGGTATTCTGCTGCGGTGAAAAGCATACGCGTCGCGAACCGCGGTGTTATTGGTTATTGGCGAGGATAGGAGAAGACATGTTATCGGATCGGGATTACATGCGGCCGGGCGGGTCGCGTCATATGTCAGATGAAGGGTCCATATTGAAGCCGCTATTGTGGCTGAATGTGATTGTTTTTGTGGTTTGTCAGTTTGGCGACTTTGGGTCGCGTTTTCAGGACTTGCTGGTCTTGCATCCGTGGTACATTCGCCATGGCGAGATATGGCGTTTGGGCTCCTACATGTTTGCGCACGGCGGGTTATTTCACATTCTGTTCAACATGTGGGGGCTGTATTTATTTGGTCAGCTGGTGGAGCGGGCGCTGGGGCCACGGCGGTTTTTGAATCTGTATTTATGCAGCGGGTTGCTTGGGGGGCTGGCGTGGATGGCCGCGAACTGGTCCGGCGAATTTTACGCCAAATGCCTGTTGAACAATGGCTACATCACCCGCATGCTGGGGCCGGTGACCGCCAACGAGCTGGGGGCGCTTCTGCGTGAGGCAGATTTAACGGTGTACTCCGTCACTGGCGGTGTGGTCGGTGCCAGCGGGGCGGTGTTTGGCGTGATGGTGGCGGCGGCGATGACCTTCCCCAATGTGCAGATGGCGCTCTTGTTTCCGCCGGTGGTGATGAAGCTGCGGACCATGGTGATTTGCTATGCAGTGATTGAGGTGTGGCAGTCTTTCGATCAGAGCAGTTCCGTTGCGCATCTGGCCCATCTCGGCGGTGCATTGGGCGGCTTTCTGTACATACGGCGCCTGAGTCAAGGTGGCAGCCGGGGGCTGTGGACCTCGTTGACGGCATGGTGGGAGTCAAGCCGCCGGCGCTGGCGTGCCAGGGGCTTCAAGGTCATTCCCGGCGGTGCTAGTGGTGTCAGCGATAGCAGCGTTCCCTATAGCGCGGCTGCGGTTGATCGGGTACTGGAAAAGCTTTCGCGGGAAGGCTATGGCGCCTTGGATGACGAAGAGCGGGAAATTCTGCGTGCAGCTAGCGAACAGCTGAAAAATCGCAGAAGTCGCTAGAGTTTGGCGTTCGGTCGCGAGCGGCTCGGCGAGTGTCCGGGCGGCACTTGGAGCCGTTGCGATTTTGATAGGTTATATTAGTGTAGCGTTACATTGACTGCGCAGCGTGACTGCACGTGGCGAGGGCGATGGCGCGAAGACGATACGAAAGCAAGCAAAAGGCCTTGATGACATGAAGACAGCCTGGCGCATATTAGTCTTGAATGGTCCGAATCTGCAATTGCTGGGCCGGCGCGAGCCTGGCGTGTATGGCAGTGCGGGTTTGGCCGATGTCGAGGCGCATCTGGCGGCAGTGGCGGTCGAGATGGGTCTTGAGTTGACGTGTCGCCAAAGCAACCACGAGGGCATGTTGCTGGACTGGATTGGGGGGATGCCGGGGCAATATGACGGCCTGGTGATCAATGCGGGCGCCTATACCCACAGCAGCATAGCGCTACGTGATGCCATAGCGGGAGTGAAGGTGCCGGCATGCGAGGTCCACATCAGCAATGTGTTTGCGCGGGAATCTTTTCGGCATGTCTCGTATTTGTCGGCAGTCTGCGTCGGTCAGATGTGTGGATTTGGTACCGACACCTATGAGTGGGGGCTGCGGGCATTGGTCCGTTGGCTGGACACCCACGTAACGAAGTAAGGAGAAAAGAAGAACATGGATGTTAAAACGATATCTCGTTTGGCCGAAGTCATGACCCAGCACCAGCTGAGCGAGCTTGAAGTCGATGACGGCCAGGTGAAGCTACGTCTGGCTCGGCAGTGCGCGCCGGCGATGGTGGTGACGGCAGAATCAGCCGCGGCTCCTACCAGCAAGGAAAGTGCGGCGGCCAAGGCCAGTGCGGCCGCAGCGGAGACGGCGGCGGCGGATGCGGCGGCGGCCAAGCCGGTGGTGATCAGTTCGCCGTTGGTGGGCACGTTTTATGCGGCGCCGACGCCGGAGTCTGCGCCTTTTGTGAGTGTTGGCAGCGTGGTTGGTCCCGATACCGTGGTGTGCATCGTCGAGGCCATGAAAGTCATGAATGAGATCAAGGCGGAGAAGAGCGGCACGATCACGAAAGTGCTGATGAGTAACGGTGCGGCGGTTGAGTACGGCCAGCCCCTGTTTGAAATTAATGTCGGCTGACAGGAGTGAGGCACATGGCCCCAAAGATATTGATAGCAAATCGGGGGGAGATTGCCTTACGGGTAGTTCGCGCCTGCCGCGAACTGGGGATAGCGAGTGTGGTAGTGTATTCCGAAGCCGACCGCGATTCGTTGGCGGTGCAGCTAGCCGACGAGGCGGTGTGCATTGGTCCGGCGCCGGCGGTGGAGAGTTATTTGAAGATCGACCGCATCATCGCTGCTGCCGAGTTGGTTGGAGCGACGGCGATACATCCTGGCTATGGTTTCATGTCCGAGAACGCGCATTTTGCCGATATCTGTGAGAAGTGCAATTTGACCTTTATTGGTCCGTCGCCGACGGCGATCCGGGCGATGGGCAACAAGACAGCGGCGCGTGAGCGGATGAAAGCGGCGGGAGTGCCGGTGACGCCTGGCAGTGACGGTCCGGTGCGCGAGATCAGCGAGGCGATTCGCTGGGCTTCCGAAGTGGGCTATCCGGTGCTGTTGAAGGCATCGGCCGGCGGTGGTGGCAAGGGCATGCGGCTCGTGCTGAAAGAATCGGACATGATCAACAATTTCTATGCGGCGCAGCATGAGGCGGAGCAGGCCTTTTCGTCGGGTGAGTTGTATTTGGAGAAGTACCTGGCTAATCCGCGGCATGTGGAAGTGCAGATCATCGCGGACCGGCATGGGAATGTCGTGCAGCTGGGCGAGCGCGACTGCAGTTTGCAGCGCCGGCATCAGAAGCTGATCGAAGAGTCGCCCTGTCCGGTGCTTGACGAGGCGACCCGTCGAGCGATGGGCGCGGCGGCGGTTGCGGCGGCGCAGTCCGTGCAGTATTCGAGCGCCGGCACGATTGAATTTCTCTTGGATGAGGACGGCAGTTTTTATTTCATGGAGATGAACACCCGCATACAGGTGGAACATCCGGTGACTGAGTTGGTCACAGGGATAGATTTGGTTCAGGAGCAGGTACGTGTCGGGCTGGGTGAGCGGTTGAGCTTCACCCAGGAAGATGTGACGATGCGTGGGCATGCCATCGAAGTGCGGATCAACGCCGAGGATGCGAAGCGGGGTTTTGCGCCCTGCCCGGGGAAAGTTGAGTTTTTTCTGGCCCCAGGCGGTCCCGGGGTTCGTTTGGACAGTCATCTGTATTCGGGCTACCGGGTGCCGTCGCACTACGACAGTTTGCTCGGCAAGTTGATTGTATGGGCGCCGGACCGCCAGCAGGCGATAACCCGTTGCCGGCGGGCCTTGCAGGAGTTGATGGTGGTTGGGGTCCCGACCACGGCGGCTTTTGCCGACGAGCTGTTGGCCACGGAGGCATTCCGCGACGGCCGTTATGCGACGAAGTTTGTGGAAAACTACATCGCCCAGGGCGGTGAATCCCTGCCCCTCTAGGGCGATTGGGCGTGCCGGCTGTTGACAATGGCGATGGACGGATTACATGTAAAGAGTGGTGTCAGCCTGAAATAAACGACAATGCACTAGTCGCCGTGACGTTTCGGACCGCAGTTGAGGGAGGGTTCGGAGCGGGCCGGCGGCCATCATCAGAAGGAGAAAAGCCATGAGTCCAGAAAAAACCAAGCCCGAGCACAGCAGCCTGCAAGTAATTGACATCAGCCAGAACGATCCGAGTCAGGGCGGGCATATTCACATTACGAACAACGTTCTGGGAGCGATTGTCCGTCGTTACGCATTGAGTATCGACGGCGTGGTGCGTTTTCCGAGTCAGGGCATTATGGACAGCCTGGCTGACATCCTGAGCAAGCGGAACTACGAGCGGAACATTCTGATTGAGCCGACAGGAGAGGATGATGGCGGGACGACCATTACCCTGTCGTTGATTCTGCGTTTTGGCGTTTCCGTGCCGGATGTGGCGTCGGCCGTGCAGAAGATCGTTGCCGAGAAGATTGAGGAGTTGACGAGTTGCGCAGTTAGCAGCGTCAATGTGAACATTGTGGACTTGGAAGAGGTTGAGGACGTCGACGCGGTTGCCGAGGCTGCCAGCGCCAAGACGTTTAGCGCTCAGCAGTCCTAAGCGAAGCTTGGTATGTACTGATTGGCGCCGTTGGCGCCCCGGAGGTCTATATGGACTTTTGTTTAATAGATGGGATGTGTACGGCTGCGAGCAGCGAAGGCTTCTGGTACGGCGCGGCAGTCGGGTTTATCCTTGCCTTTTTGTTGTGGTGTCTGGCGAAGTTGATGTTCTGTCGCCGTAGTGGCTGCCAGTCGGTGCGGGTGGCGGATACGGAGGGCGGCAGTTTTGTGATTACCGCGCAAGCGGTGAAGTCTTTTGTGCAGTGGGTCGCGGCGGATTATCCCGAGCTTGATTTGCGTCAGACCAGGATCAAGACGTTGCGTGAAGGCATGGCGTTGGAGATCGTGTTCAACGTCGTCCCCGGAGCCGAGCTGGCAGAGATTAGGCAGCAGTTTCGCGAACGGCTGTTCAAGGAGATTGAGAAGCGCTTAGGCGTAGTTGACCAAGTCAAGCAGATCAATATTGAAGTCGATGGTTACGATGCCCGGGTTGACCGCATAGCGAAGCATAATCGCGGCGTTAAAGGAGCGGATTCCCGGCGCGATGATGACAGTCTGATCGACGCCTGACGACGCGGTCATTGGTCACTGCACGGGCGGCGCGTTGGGTTGACTAAGCGCAGCTACGGGAATAGCAGTCCAGGCATTACCCATTGCGAACACAAGAGCCGGCCCGGTTGCTGTACCGGGCCGGCTCTTGTCATATCAGTTTTATGCGTAGCGGTTGTTGCTCGCTGGCGGTTTAGGCTTCGAAGTCTTCTTCGGCGTGTTTTTTGTTGAGGAAGTCAGCCCGTTCGAATTCCATGACGGCTTTGACGACGTCGGTTTTTTCTTTCGCCTTGAGGCATTCTTGAATAAAGTCGTGGTTGCCAAGCATACGAGCCATGCAGCCCATCATATGCAGATGCAGCTCGATGTTTTGGCTGCAGACGAGGAAGAAGAGTTTGACGGGTTTGCCATCGGCGGCCTTGAAGTCGACGCCTTTGCCGGAACGGCCGACGATGACGCAGCCGGGGGCGCGCAGGGTGGGGATGGGGTCACGCGGGTGGGGGACGGCAATGCCGTTACCGACGCCGGTGCTGAGGAGGGCCTCGCGGGCGAGGCACTTCTCCTTGAGGTCGTTGATATCAAGGACGAGGGTGCTGAAAACTTTTGGCATGACCAGCTCATTGATAACGTCATCAACGCTGTTGCCTTGCAGGTCGAGATTGATCCGATCTTCGTTGAGCATACGACTGACGGGGATGTCAATTTGCGATTGGGTGAGGGCGTTGAGGGGGACGTCTTCCTCGCCGAGGGGGGAGTTGGGGAAGAAGACCTTGTCGATCTGCCCACCATTGAAGCGCCATTGGCCGCCAATTTTTGCGCCTTGGATCTGGCCTGTTTTGAGCATGCGTAAAATCGTGCGTTCATTGACCCGCAGATACTCGGCCAACTCTTTCAGTGTCAGAATCATTGTGCGTATCCTTTCATGTGACAAATAGTGACAATGGTTACAGAAAATGTCATATTCATGATAATAATAGCAATTTTCCCCATGTCAAATAAAATGCTGTTTTTTTTACGGATGAATGTGCGCTGGGGCATGGGCCGAGGTGCATGACGTGTTGATGGCGAGGTGACATCGTCGTTCCCGGTGGGGCCGGCCATATTCTTCCGTGGTCATCATGTAGCCATAAGCGGTCAGCGATTGATATTGGTCGGTCTCAGGGGACGCCAGGGACCAGTGGGACTGATTGGCGGCGGGGCGCTGGGGCGAGGACTCACGTCTCACGTCTCACGTCTCACGTCTCATGGCCGGGACTGTGGGGACTTTCGGGACCGTGGGGAATGACGCTTTGGACACAGGGGACTGGTTGACCGACTCTAGGGACTTCTGGTAACAACGTTTTCGGCAGGTTTTCGCAGCCGGGTCCGACCGATCAGACAGATCCGACCGATCAGACAGATCCGACCGATCAGACAGATCAGACAGATCCGACCGATCAGCCGGGTCCGACCGATCAGCCGGATCCGACCGATCCGTCCGATCCGTCCGCAATAAAAGACAGTCGATCAGACAGATCGGCCAAGTTCGGCCCGGAGGGCCGCACCATGCGTAACTCCGGGTGAGGCGCCCGGAGGGCGACGCAACCCGGGGTAGGACAACAACAAAGGATTGCGCCTGGATGGCGCCACATTGGCTCGTCTCGTCCTACCGCGCCAGAGAGGCAAGGTGTGCATCTATTATCAATGGGTGACCGATTGCCGCCGGCCTTGGTGGTGGTTTTGGCAGTATTTTGCAAAGGGTGTATAAAAGAATATACTAATGCGCTTTTTTGGCCGTGCGGCCTGCCTGAGCGGGTGGACGTCGCAAAACGGTTGTTGATGAGGCAGGATGAGTTTTGTAACAGAAGGTCGAACATGATAGCACAGTCGGGTAATTGGCAGATTGAGTACAATGCACAGACCAGCCGCCTATGTATGCAGCATGCGGCGAGTGGCGCGAGCATTTCGGGCTGCCTGGCGATGACGGTGTCCGGTGCGGACTGGCCGGTACAGGACTCCCGCGATGGCGTTGCCGATCGGCTGGCGATCGTGGACGGCAACAAGAATGTCCAGGGCTACATCGTGTTTGTGGGTGAAGGTTCGCATTTGGAGTTGCGGGTACTGCACCGCACGGCGCAATCCTTTACGGGCCGTCTGCATTTCATGGGCGAGGCGAGTTTGGCGGGGTCGTATCCCTGTCGGACGCGGGTGCCGGCGGAGATCAAGATGGTGCAGTTGTCCACGGGGCCGGTGGACAGTCCGTTGAACGACTCGTTGTATGCTCCGGCGACAGATCGTTGCCTGCGCCTGCTGACGGCGGGGCCGCTGGCGCTGGCTCGGCGGGGCGACGGCGTCTGCGCCGTTGATTTCAGCTTGCGCATTGAGCTGGCTGGCCAGGCCGCCATTGAGTTTGCGGCTGAAAATGACTACTATCGCCGGCGTTACGTGCCTTATTTTGCGCCGATTGACCGCAAGCGTTGCCCGTCGCCGCCGACAGGATGGATGTCTTGGAACGTGTATTTTGACCAAGCTGGCGCCAAAGAGAATTTGGAAGAAGCGCGCATTGGTGCTGAGAAGCTCAAGCCCTTTGGTCTGGAGTTCTGGTCGATTGAGTCGTGGCAGGCCGATTCGGACAAGCTGCCGGTGTCAAGTTTTGACAATCTCAGTCTGAAGGCGCACGCGACGCAGTTCCCGGAGGGTATGAAGCGTTTGGCGGCTGACATTCGCGAGCTGGGCTTCCGGCCTGGTATTTGGACGGCGCCGTTTGCGACGGGCAGCAAGGCCTTTTACGAGGAACATAAGAGTTGGTTCCTGCACAATGAGGCGGGGGAGCCGATTCCGTGTTGGAATGGCAAGTACACGCTGGACCCGACGCAGCCCGAGGTGATTGAATATTTGCGCGAGATACACCGGATCATGGCTGAGGAGTGGGGTTATGAATTCTTCAAGATCGACGGCATGTCCGGCCGTGGGCGTGGCTATTGCGCGCATATGTTCGAGCATGACGACGTTCGCAAGGCCTTCAAGGATCCCTCCTGCCCGAATCCCTTCGAGCGCTGTGCGCAGGCGTTTCGGGATGGCATCGGGCCGGACCGGGTTTTATTGGCCTGCCAGGGTCATTCCACGGGACCGGAGGCGGCGTATGCGGACGCGTCGCGCATCGGTGGCGACATCGTTCATCCGAACAAGGCGTCGAACTGGCAGAACATCTTGAGCCAGGCATCGGCAACGATGAATCAGCTGTTTACGCACGGCATTGTGTTTTACATGGATCCCGACACTCTGCTGGTTGGCGACTACCGCACCTTGCATGAAGCGCAGGTAACCGCGACGATTGTGGCGCTGCCCGGGCAGATGATGTTTGCTGGCGACAAGCTGGCGACCTTGACGCCGGAGCGGATGCGGATGTTGCAGCAGGCCTTGCCGGTGTGTGACGTCATGCCCCTGGACCTCTATCCGATCTTTGATTTGCTGCCGGTGTGGGACCTGAAAGTGAATCGTCCTTATGGGCAGTGGGACGTGGTGGCGCTCTTCAACTGGTCTGACGACGAGGCCGAGATCTGCTGCAATTTCGCGGAGCTGGGGCTGTCTGCGGAGAAGTCCTACGCAGTGTATGAATTCTGGACACAGAGTTTTTGCGACATCTACGAGAATGAATGCAGCCTGATGGTACCGGCGCACGGAGTGCGGCTGTTGGCGATTCACGAAGAGATGAACCGCCCGCAGTTCCTGTCGTCGAACCGCCACATCACGCAAGGTGCGGTGGACCTGCTGGATTTGAACTGGGACAGCGAAGAAGGCGAGCTCAATGGCGTGGTGCGTCTGGTTGGCGGCTATCCGACCACGCTGCGTTTTCTCATTCCTGAGCCGTACAGCGTCACGGACGTCACGGCTGAGGACGGCGTCACGACCTCGCAGCATGTTGACAATGATGGCGTGCTGAGCGTGGTCTTCCGCACGCCGCGGAGTTGCGACGCGCCCTTCCGGGTGATCTGCAACTGGTAGTCGCGGCGCGGAGCGACGAAACGCGAAAGGGTGCTGGCGGTTATATGAAGCAGGAACGTCCGAATGTCTTGATGATTGTGGCCGATCAGCACCGCTGGGACTGCCTTGGCGCCAACGGCCATCCTTTTTTGCAGACGCCGCACTTGGATGGGCTGGCGGCGTCGGGGGTGATGTTCACGCATGCGTTCACGTCGTCGCCGATTTGCGGGCCGGCGCGGAACAGCCTGCTGCACGGCGTGTGGCCCTGTCGGCATCTGAGCATCGCCAATGGCGACACGGAGGCCTGTCGACCGGCGTTGCCACTGCCGTCTTTTCCGGAGCAGCTGTGCGCGGCGGGTTACCGCCTGAGTTTCCTCGGCAAATGGCTGGGCAAGAATGCGCGGACGCCGGAGGACTACGGTTTTGCGGACGTCGTGCCGGAGTCGGCCTACGGCGTTTGGCGGCGCGAACAGGGCCTGCCCGCGCGTCCGGGCGGGATGCCGTTTTACGGTTATGATGAAGGCATCACTCCCGAGCAGAGTCGCCTGCACTGGGGTGCGGACCGGGTGATTGAGCGTCTGGCGCGCTATGGTGCTGGCGAGGAGCCCTTTTTACTGCGCTGGGACCCCAGCGAGCCGCATTTGCCGAACGTGGTGCCGCAGCCTTACGCGGATATGTATCCGCCGGGGACGATTGCTCCCTGGCCGAGTTTTGGTGATACCTTTGCGGGCAAGCCGTACATCCAGGCGCAGCAGCTGCGGTCATGGGGGCTGGAGGGCTGGGGCTGGGAGCGCTGGGCGCCGCTGGTAGGGCGTTATTTGGGCGAGCTCAGCCTACTGGATCACGAGATCGGTCGGGTTCTCGCGGCCCTGTCCGCTCATGGCCTGGCGGACAACACGGTGGTGATTTATACTTGCGATCACGGCGACATGTGCGGCGCGCATGGCATGATCGACAAGCACTATGTGATGTATGAAGACGTGGTCCGGGTGCCCTTGCTGGTTCGCTGGCCGGGCGTGACGCCGGCTGGCCGCCGCTGTGACGACTTCGTGGTGCAGACGCTTGATCTGGCGCGGACACTGTGCGAGATCGCCGGCGCGCCGGTGCCGGCGGAATTCCAGGGCGAGAGTTTGCTGCCGGCGTTGTCCGGTCAGGGCGGCAATGGTCGCGAGGACGTGTTGAGCATGTACCATGGCAATCAGTTCGGGCTGTACAGCCAGCGCATGGTCCGTGACCGGGAATGGAAGTACGTGTGGAATGGCACGGCCGAAGATGAGCTTTATCACTTGCCTAGTGATCCCGGCGAGTTGCAGAACGTGGCGCGGCGACCAGAACAGCACGAGACCTTGGCGCGCCTGCGGCGGCGCCTGCATGAATGGATGGTCGCCGTCGGTGACCCACTCAATAACCAGTGGGTGCGGCGACAGCTGCTGGATAATTGCAAATGGTGAATACGACCGGCAGTCGCAGCGGCACTTGCCAGAGGAGAAGACAGCGATGAGTGAAGCAGCGCAACTCGGCACGGCGTTGATTTTTTCCGGCCCTAGTGGAGTCGGCAAATCGACGGTGTGCCGGTGTGTATTTGAGCAGTATCCGGGATTGCGTTTTTCGGTGTCGTGCACGACGCGGGCGCCGCGGCCGGGCGAGGTCGATGGCGTCCACTATCATTTTTTGACGCGCGAGGCCTTCCTGGCGCATCTTGCCGCGGGGGATTTTTTGGAGCATGCCGAGGTGCATGGCAACTACTACGGGACGTTGCAGTCGGAGCTGCTGCCGCATATTCGCGGTGGCGTGGACGTGCTGCTGGACATTGACGTGCAGGGCATGCGGCAGGCCAGCGGGATATTGCGTGGCCTGCCGGACATTGCTCCCAGTGTCGTGACGGTGTTTTTGGCGCCGCCGTCGCTGGCTGTGCTTGAGCAGCGTCTGCGCGGTCGTGGCACCGAGAGTGAAGAGACCATCCAGCGGCGCCTGGGCAATGCGCGGGCAGAGCTTTCATCCTGGCGCGAGTACGACTACATTGTGATTAGTGACATTGTCGAGCGTTCAGCGGCGGACATGCTGGCGATTATCCGCGCGGCGCATTGTCGGACCGCCTCACAGCATAAGGAGCCGTGGCGATGAGCGAGGGTAAATGGCTGGAACCGCAGGGCAAGCCGGTGTTGGCGCTGGGTGTGACGGGGTCCATCGCGGCCTACAAGGCGGCGGATTTGACGAGCAGGCTGGTGAAGGCCGGGGTGGACGTGCGGGTGCTGATGACGGCTTCGGCGCTGCATCTTGTTGGCGAACAGACGTTCATGACCCTGTCGCAGAACCCAGTGGTGTCTGATTTATGGGCAGTGCCGGATTGGCGGCCTGGGCATATTGAGCTGGCCTTGTGCGCGCGGGTGCTGGTGATTGCGCCGGCGACGGCGAACATCCTGGCGAAGATGGCCCACGGTATCGCAGATGATGCGCTGTCGACCTACTATCTGTCGCATACGGGCGCGGTGCTGGTGGCACCGGCGATGAATCCGCGGATGTGGGCGCATGCGGCCGTGCAGGAGAATTGCCGGGTGCTGCGCGAGCGCGGCGTGATCTTTGTGGGGCCGGGGAGCGGTCCGGTGGCCTGCGGCGAAGGCGGCACGGGCCGGATGGCCGAGGTGCCGGAGATATTCGCTGCCGTGCAGGTGGCGATGGTGGCGCGCTGAGGCGGGCCGGGAGCGCGGTCAGAAACTCAATTGCTGCTTTGCAGCGGCTCGAAGCGGATGGGGCGTTGGTCGCTGTAACGCAGTTCGCTGCGATTGAGCATGACGCTGAGTGCCGTGTTGCTCATGGTGGGTATGTCCATTTTTACGTGCACCGTGACGGCGAGGTGGTCTTGTTCTTCGCGTATCCAGCCTTGGCTCTGGATAACCGCCTGCTGGAAGGCAAGGCGGTCGGCCAGGGACAGGGTCGGTGATGTCTGGAGGACGGCCAGGGCGGCCCGGAGGATATGCAGTTCGGGATCGCCGGGATACCAGAGCAGTGCCTGTGCCAGGGCGTCGTCGGCTTCATCAAGGCGATTCAGCAGTAGCAGGACTTTTGCCAGGCGCTGGTGGGACGACGAACGGTGTGGCGCGCGGCGGACCAGCTCTTCGGCGCCATAGAGGGCGACGTCGGGCATGCCGTATTGCATGCCGATGTCCATGAGATAGCGTGCCGGCGCTGGGGCGTGGGAGAGATTGTCGGCGACGAGGCGAAAGCGCTTGGCGGCCAGGCGGGGGTCTTTGCCGATGTCGTTGTGCGCCAGTTGCAGCAGCTTTTCACTGGATATGCGCATGGCCGGGCCAGCGCCGGCGATGACGGCGACGGTGGTGGCGCTGATGCGCAGGGCGATGCGCCAACGGCGGCCAGAAGGCGGGAGTGCGGGCGTATCGGGCGTATCGGGCGTAATGCCGGCAGTGGCGCCAGCGCCCGTCGCGGCCACGGCGCCGTCGTCGTGTCGGGGCAATGCGAGCAGGCCGAGGAGGGCGGCAGAGAAGATCGATGCGGGCACGAGGTCATTGAACTGGAAGAGCGCGTGGGTACCCCAGGCTGCGGCTGCGGCGATGGCGGCGATGCACTGCGCCTGCGGGGCTTTTTCCCAGTGTTGGCGGAGCCAGCCCATGGCTAGGGCGAAGGGCAGGCCGATGCAGGCGAGGGCGGCCAGGCCGCCGCCGATGCCGCATTGGCTGAGCATGGAGAGGAAGAAGTTGTGCGGATCGCGGGTTTCTTCCATGCCGATGGGCTTCAGGCGCATGTACCAGGGGAAGAACTCGCCGAGGCCGGCGCCGGTGAGGGGGAACTGCTTGAACATTTGCAGGGCGACGCGGTAGTACTCGACGCGGGTTGATGCCGAAGCGGCGCCGCGGCCATGGTCGGTGAAGAAGAGCAGGGCGAGGAAGAGCGCCAGGACGGCGATGCCGGCCAGGGCCATTGCCCAGCGCCAGCGCCGCAAAGCCGGCAGCAGCCAGGTCATCACGGCGAGGCCAACGATGGCGCCGATTGCCGCGCCGCGGCTGCCTGACCAGTAGAGGGCACAAGTGAAGAGGATTATGCCACCGCTGGTGAAGAGGACGCGACTGAGTCGGCGTGGTTCAAAGTGGCCTGCCCAGCGCAATAGTGCAATCACCGCGACCGGCGCGGTGATGAGCAGGTACGATGCGTAGACATTGGGGTCGATGAAGCTGCCGTAGATACGCGTTTGCTCCATTTTGGCCGCGATGACACCCTGGAGGTCAATGCCTTGTTCGACTGCGTGTTCCTGAGCGTAGAGGCGGGCGGCTTCCAGGCCGCCGAAGTGCTGACGCCAGCCATGGATGGCACAGAGAATGCCGGCGCTGGCGAGGGTGTTACCAATAGCGGGCATGAGCTTCTCGTCGCTGGCTCGCGCCCACCAGATGGCAGTTACCAGCGAGGATACACCCATGAAATGCCAAGTCCACTGTAGTGTGTAATCCCATTCGCTGCAGCGGATCATGCCGATCATGCCCGCCGCGAGTGGCAGGAGCCAGATGGCCGGCAGGACGGCATCGCCCCTGCGCGCGGGCGCTGGTCGGCTGGAGGATGCCCATAGGAGCGCCACGGCGCTGAGTATCGGCGCAAGAAAGCTGGGATAGCAGACAAAAAACAGCCATTCCCAGATGTTCAGTGGGTAGTTCGCCTGCTCGCCGCCGGCTACCAAACTGCCGAATTTGATCGGCAGCAGCAGCACCATGGCGCACAGATAAACTCTGAGGATATCGCGATTGCGGCTGCCATTGCCAGCACTGCTGCTTTGTTCCATGGGACGACCTTACTCGACTTTGTCCACGATCTCAGGGGATGACGCGACTAAATCAGGACTGGTTGTCGGTCGGCGCCGGGTTCTGCGGTTCCGGCTGGGCAGGCTGCCTGGGTGCCGGGGCCCCGCCAGCGTCTTCGGCTGTCACTGGCGGCAAGGGCATCTTGTTGGGATTGCGGGGCGGCAGAGGCCGATTCGGGCGTTGCCGCCGCTGGTTTGGCGGGCGATTGCCGCGATTGCCGTCGTTGCCGCGATTGCCGTCGTTGCCGCGATTGCCGTCGTTGCCGCGATTGCCGTCGTTGCCGCGATTGCCGTCGTTGCCGCGATTGCCGTCGTTGCCGCGATTGCCGTCGTTGCCGCGATTGCCGCGATTACCGTCATTACGGCGGTTATTTCTGTTTGTCTGGGGCTGGCGCTGGTTATCATTCAGGGCTGCGGTTTGGCGGGTCTTATTGTCGCCGTCGCTGTCGTCCGGGTCGCCGTCGCTGTTGGTGGCTTCCTGTTGTTTAGCTTTGAGTTCGGCGGCGGCTTGGCGGTAGCATTCGGCCTCGTACTGCAGGCAGCATTTGAGGCGGCCGCAGGCGCCAGAGATATTTTGCGGGTTGAGTGATAGGCCCTGTTGCTTGGCCATTTTCACATTGATGCTGTTGAAGCTGGGGAGAAAACTGGCGCAGCAGAAGGGCCTGCCGCAGGTGCCGATGCCGCCCAGAATGGCCGCTTCATCGCGGACGCCGACCTGCCGGAGTTCGACGCGAATGCGGAAAAGGCTGGAGAGATCGCGCAGCAGCTCGCGAAAATCCACCCGGCCCTCGGCGGAGAACTGGAAGAGGAGGAGTTTGCGGTCGAAGGCGTAATGGGTATGAATGAGCTTCATGTCCAGCTTGTGGACACGGATGCGATCCTGGGTGCTGTTGTGGGCTTCCAGTGCTTTGGCGTTATTTTCGACAGCCTGGGTTTTGTCTTCCGCCGTGGCCCTGCGGATAATCAGGGGGATTTTTTGTCCCTCGATGTGCCGGCCTTTGTTGAGCTGGGCGCGTTTTTTCTCAAAACTGGCTTCGTCTTCGATCGGCTCGCCGCTGACGGTGCAGATCGTACCGAAATCCAGGTAGCGTTCGCAGCGGACAATGACTTCGTCGCCAATGGCGAAGGGCGTTTCGGTGTCGCCGATGCATTCGTAGCAAATGCCGGTGGCGACGTTAACTTTATAGAGTTGCTTCATTACGGAGCGGCCTTTGTGATCAATAGGTACGTGCTGAGCACGATGTTATCGGAGTAGATGCTGCGGCCTCAATGAGACCGAGCGGTAAACTGAGAAAGATAACGCCCAAGAGGCGATCGGTCAATATGCTGAGAACGCGACGGCAGGCGATTCGTAGCCGCAGACAACGCAGACTAGTAATCAATCAGCGATTGATAACCAAAACTGTGGTGCCTCTACGAGGCACTGTCAGTTAGTAGGCTGCGTCCCCAGGCTAAAGCCTGGGGTTAAGCATGGTTAGGCGCCTACGGCGCAAAAACATGGATATTGAATGATGGTGGTTTTCGGCCCGAACCGGACAAAGCAAGTCGTCAGATCGGCCAAGTTCGGCCCGGAGGGCCGCACCATGCATAGCCCCGGGTGAGGCGCCCGGAGGGCGCCGCAACCCGGGGCATGAAAGCAAGTTAGAATTGCGCCCGGAGGGCGCCACATTGGCGAGGCACGCCGCGTCCCACGCGCCAGCCAGAGGCATGCCGTGCATCCGTTATCAATGGGTGGCCGATTCCGCAAACTAGAGCTGGTTTCATATTTTTGAGTTGACAATTTGCGTGCCGCCATTAGCTTGAAAGTTTGCGTTGTCGTAAGGATAGGGGGATGGCCGTAGCGTCGCGTCGAGCACTATGAAGCACAAGCATTTATTGCCCATCACATTTTGTTCATTGCTGCTCAAGTTTCACAAGAGCGCGTTGCGGCATGCCGAGAATCTTCGTTTCAAGATTGGTTTTTGGCTGGTGGCGATCAACTGTCCGTTTGGGTATATCGGTCTATTGGTTTCAAGCCTGATTGCGGGTGCGCGCAAGGA
>JAQWBY010000304.1 GCA_028706165.1 Lentisphaeria bacterium
GCGGACGCAATGGTCTGGGCGAGGTCGTTGTTTGGCATGGAAGAGGGTTCGTGGGAGGGAACGGGCAGTAGCGGGAGTTTTTAACGCGCCCAAATTGCTTGCTGGCTAGCTCTGTTTTTTTGCCTTGACAGTGTGAAGTAGTGGCAGTAGCTCTGGAATATCGTCATGGATGATACTCCAGATGGTATCGTTATCTATACCAAGGTAGCCATGGATAAGACGATTACGCGTAGCAGTGATCAAACGCCAAGGAATCTCAGGATGCTGCGAGCGGATGTCATCGGGAATCTGCCGGGCTGCTTCGCCGATTAGTGCCACGTTACGCAAGGTGGCATCGACTACAAGCTCGTTGGCCAGGAAACCAGCCTGGTCCAGCCCATTGGTGTAGCTGATCACCTTGGATGCAAAGGTGATCATGTCGTCAAGGTAGATGCGCCACTCGCGCGGTCTGTCGTCAGACATTGATCATCTCCTGGTCGATAAAGGGTCGCAGTTCTGGGCGCCGGGCTTTTTCAGTAACCAGGTCAACCGGTCGCCCAAGCAGGTCCTCCAGATAAAATTGTACGCCAAAGTAGCGTTTTGAGGTGGCGGGGCCGTCGAAGGCCACGAGGATATCAACATCGCTACCACTGTTCGCGGTGTCCCGCGCAGTGGACCCGAACAGGGCTAGTCTGGTCACGCCAAAGCGTGCGCGCAATTCCGGCTTGCAACGACGTAGCAGTTCAAGAGTGTGCTGTCTATCCATATATCCTCCGTCGCGCGTGGTGTTGACAAACAATAACCTCGGGCTGGCCGCATACAAACCGGACCATGCGTGCGGCGGACTGGCTGCTTGTGCCACAGACAAAAAATCCGTCAACGGCGAGCCGTTGACGGATGAGGAGTGAAGATGGTCGGGGCGGAGGGATTCGAACCCCCGACCTAGTGGTCCCAAACCACTCGCGCTAACCAGACTGCGCTACGCCCCGCAAAAAGCGCCGTTAATATATCGGTCTTGGTCGTAAAGACAACTGGCGGAGAGTGGAAAAGGGGAAAACGGGGTAATCGGTCTTGCTTGCTGAGCGTTGCCTGGGCGGGGGCCGCGCTATGGCCCGATGTTGATGCGGACGGTGTTCAGGCGCCCTGGCGCGGGTTGTCGGTTTAGTAGAGATCCCAGGCGTTGTCGGCGGATTTCAGGGCATGGCCTTGGGGGAATGGCCCGAGGAAGTTATAGACATTTTTGCTTTCGACGTGGCCGTCGACGTAGGAGACATTGATGCCGGTTTGGTTGTGGCGTGAGGTAGGTCTGCGCGCGCGGTTACCTTCGGCAGCTTCTGAGTAATAACAGGAATTCCAGCGGCTGGTTGGCGGTGTCCACTGGTAGTGAGTCGAGCCGGTGGCGTAGGAGTCCCAGTTTTCGTATTTGGGGTCTGGCGTTACCTTTGCGGAGTCGCACTGCGCGGCATCACAAAAGTAGGCGGAGGTTGCGGGAGACGCCAACAGCAGTGACGATATGCTGGAATTCCAGTCGCTGTAGTTGATGACGGCGCCGTAACCGCGGGAAAAATTGGATTTTGACGGGCAGATGTAGGTCTTGGCGTCGCCGACGTAGTCTTTGATGGCGTTGTGCCATTCGGAGGTCGAGCCGTTGGCGAGTTTCCAGGTGGCGCAGCCGACGGGGAAGTAGTCGGCATTGTCGTCGATGTACATGCTTGCACCCAGTGCGCACTGCTTAAGGTTTGACGCACAACTGGCTTGGCGGGCCTTTTCCCGTGCCTTGCTTAACGCTGGCAGCAGCATGGCAGCAAGAATGGCGATGATGGCAATGACGACCAGCAATTCGATCAGGGTAAAACGCGCAATTCGATTCATGACCCGCCTCCAATTCCTTGTTGGTAAAGAAAACTGAAAAATCATGTCATTGATTAGTTTATACTATGCTGTTGTAAAAAACAAGAGGGTGATGACTGGAGTTTATTGAACCATGCGCAGTGAGCCGTCGGGGTCTTCGCTGATGGGTAGGAACAGCGCGCGTTCATAGGGGCCGGTGTTGGGTGCGTGGAGAGCGATGAAGAGCTGGTTTTGGAAGGAGCGGAAGATCATGGCATGGCCGCCGTTTTTGGCGAAGAGCGGTTCGGGGTGTTGCTGCCAGTCGCCATCAATGCGGCCGTTGTTGCTTTCAGCGATGCCGACGGCGTAGCCATCGGTACCGAAGCTGGACCAGAGCATGAAGAGGCGGCCGTTGGCGCTGCGATGAAGGAAGGGGCCGTCGGTGACGTAGGTGGGGTAGTCGCGCTTGCTGCCTGGTGCGGGGAATGGGTGCTTTTTGCCCCATGGCGCATCGGTGGCGGAGAAGAGATAGATGGGTCGGCCGGCGGGGCGGCTGAGGTCGGCGCTGAGTGGCATGGCGCAGATCGTGCCGTTGTGGACTTGCAGCCATTCGTGGCAGAAGACGATGAAGGGCGTGCCGTCGGCGTCGACGAAGAGCGTGCCGTCGAGGCATTCCCAGTGTTCTGGCGTCGCCGGGCGGTCACTGATGGCAGTGAAGGGCCCGGCAGGAGAGTCGGCGACGAAGATTTGTGTGCCGCGGTAGTGATTCGGTGCTTTCAGGGTGGCGAAGAGGTAGAACTTGTCCTTGTAGGCATGGACTTCGGGTGCCCAGTAGTCGCGGGTGGCCCAGAAGTTCGCCGGCGGGGTGAAGACGCGGATTGGTTCGGACCAGTGCTGGAGGTCGCTGCTGCGGAAGGCGACGAAGCCCAGGGGGGTGCCGGCCGGGCAGGACGAGCCCGTGGACGCGTACATGTAGTAGCATTGCTCGGCGGCGATGGGAAGGACGAAGGGGTCGCGGATGCGGATGTCGTTGAGAGTGAGCATGACTTGACCGTTGGTTGGGGGTGGCAGGGACGCGGAAAGGGCTGGTGGTGCCGGGGGAACTGCTGCGTCCGCGGCATTGGCGCGTGCGCAGCCCATGACGATGGCCATGGTGACAACGTGGCGCAGCGCTTTAGCGCGTCGCCGTGTGGTGCGAGCATGGGCGTGGTTGGTGAAGCAGCGCGTGAACATGATGCTGCGGGGCTTGCGTGGGGCGGGGGGCGAGTTGTTTTTCGGTGGACAGCAGGAATGGCGCCTGGCGGGCGTTTATATTGCTGCTTCGGCTGTGCTGACCGCAACAATAATGCCAGGAGTTGGGCAAAACAACGGCGCGGCGGGCTGAAATGAATAAGAATAGAGGCGTTACAAATCCGTATCCAAAGGGCTGATGACCATGAATAAGTGCGAAATGGACTTGAACGTGTCGGCGCTGCTTGATGACATGCGCAAGAACGGCGGCTTGGCACCCATGGATATTGAGGTCTTCTGGCGCAAGCAGCGCGAGGCGATGGCGGCGCCCTTCAGCGACACGATTGAACAATGTCCCTTCGGGGCGACCCTGACCTGGGAGTGCGTGTTTGACGAACTCGGCGTGGAACAGGACTGGTGGCGCTTTCAATACAGCGAGCCGGCCTGGGGGGTGGAGCTGTGCAAGCGCTATAACGACAAAGCCGAAAAGATCGTCGGTCGGCGGATCTTGCCGGAGAAAATGCCCGATCCGACACGCCAGTGGCCCAAGGTGAAGGAGCTGTATGACATATTTGAGGCTGAAAATGTCTGGGAAGGCGGTGCGGCGGGGTCGTGGTGGCTGAAGCAGTCCGCGCATGACGAGGCGTCGCTGGCCGCTTTGCTGGACCGCGTTGAACGCCGGCTGGAGAATCTGCGGGACTTCATGCTGCCGGAAAACTGGGCGAGCGAAAAGGCGCGGCTGACGGCCCTGGGCCTGAAGGTGCCGCTGTATCGCGGTCAGCGTGGGCCCTGTACCTTCGCGTGTTCGATATACGGCGCGGAAAATGTTCTCATGCTCTACTATGACCATCCGGATTTGCTGCGGCGTTTCAGCGACGTACTGGCGCGTGCGATCATCGCGCGGGCCGGGGTATTGGACGCCGAGGCGCAGGCGGAGGACGTCGCGCGTGCGCGGCATTGGTCGTGGGCGGACGACAACTGCTGCCTGTTTTCGCCCGAGATGTATGAATTTTTTGCCATGCCGATTCATCGGGCGGTGTTTGGGCACTATGCGCCGGAACCCGGCAACCACCGCTTCCAACACAGTGACTCGGCGATGGGGCATCTGCTGCCGCTGCTGGGCGAGCTAGACCTGCGTGGGGTGAATTTCGGGCCAACCTTGCGCGTGCGCGATATTCGCCAGCATTGTCCGCGGGCGGTCATCCACGGCCAACTGGCGCCCTTCACCTACAGCCGCAATGATGAAGAAGGGATGGTGCGCGAATTCCTGCGCGACTTCGCCGAAGCGCGCGAACAACGCGGGCTGGTCTTCGCTACCGCCGGGTCCATCAATAACGGCAGTCGACTCACCGGCATGCGGCTCATTATGGCCGCCATTGAACGCTACGGGCAATTCTGAGGAGAGGGGAAAGGGGGGAAGGCTTGCGGGGGAGAGGAAGGGCCAACGGCCCTTCCTCTCCCCCGCAAGCCCTCTCTATCCCATCTCGGCATTGTCGGCGGGCACAGCCTTTGGGCTGCGCCCGCCGACGATGCGTTCGGTGAGGAGGGGTAAATATGGTGGGCCGACTGTCTTTTATCGCGGACGGATCGGACGGATCGGACGGATTGGACGGATTGTCGGTCTGATTCGCCCTCTACGTCCCCTACGTCCTATCCGTCCCATCCGTCCCATACTCCTACGTCCTCTACGTCCTCTACGTCCTATCCGTCCCATCTGCTCTCGTTGCTGTTTTTAAGGACGCGTTTTAGTACGTCCTGGCAGTAGTGGCAGCTGTCGCAGTTTTCGGGGCATTGGGCCATGTGTTCGGCCCAGTCGGGTGGGAA
>JAQWBY010000033.1:0-12678 GCA_028706165.1 Lentisphaeria bacterium
CCGGGGTAGCCGAGGCCGAGGATTTTGGCGGCTTTGTCGAGGGCTTCGCCAGCGGCGTCATCGAGGGTGCTGCCGACGATATGGGCGTGGCCATCGGGCTGGATGACGACGATGGCGGTGTGGCCGCCGGAGACGACCAGGGCGAGAACGGGAAAGTTGGCGGCGTCGGCGAGCAGCTCGGGCTGGCCGATGAAGGCGCCGTAGATGTGGGCGATGAAGTGGTTGATGCCGACCAGCGGGATGTCCTTGGCAGCGGCGAGGCCCTTGGCGTAGGCGTTGCCGACGAGCAGCGCCGGGATCAGCCCGGGATTGCTGGTGACGGCGACGGCGTCGATCTGATCGATGCTGATGGCGGCCTTGGCGAGGGCCGTGTCGACCACGGGTGAGATATTACGCAGGTGTTCGCGGGCGGCGAGTTCGGGGATGACGCCGCCGTAGCCGGCGTGGAGCTGGACCTGCGAGGAGATGGTGCTGGCTAAGACGTCGTGGCCGTCGCGGACGATGGCGGCGGCGGTTTCGTCGCAACTGCTTTCAATGCCAAGTACGATCATACGTGGAACCTATTGTTGTTGGGGCTGTGCGGTGATGAAAAAAGATAGTGGGGGCGATGGCGGCGGCCAGCGTAGTGGCCGGGGGCTGCAGTTATGGCTTGTCCAAGCGTGCTTTGAGTGCCAGGGCGAGGCCGATGGTGGTTTCGGCGTGGAGGAGCTCGGCCAGGCCGGGGGTGGCGGCGAACGCGGCTGGGGCGTCGTCGCGGCCGTGGCTGCCGCGGGGCTTGCTGGCGTCGCTGCTGCTGCGCAGGAAAGGAATGTCCCAGAAGAGCTCGCAGGGATCGAAACCTATTTTGTTATGGATATCGACGTGGGTGGCGTAGTCCGGCGCCTCAGCTGCGTCGCTCCACCACGGGTAAGCGAACCACGCGCTGGCTTCGGCGGTGAGGACGAGGTCGCCGGCGTTGGGGTGGGCCAGACCGGCTTCGGCGGCGCTTTGGACGCGCTCGACGCCGGGGAGCGCCGCGAGGGCGGCGCGGGCGGCGGGCAGATCGGTGGGGGCGTCGACGAAGACATGGGCGACCTGGTGGTCGGTCATCGCGAAGGCGCGGGAGTCATAGAGATTGGGGTAACTCATGCGGCCGACCTGCCGGCAGCGGAAGAGCCCGGCGTCGCGGAGGGCGCGGTTGGGGAAGACCGGCCGGTTGACAGCGGTGATGGCGTAGTCGCCCCAGATGAGCAGTTCGTAGCCGCAGTGACGGGCGGTGTCGCTGAGGCGCTGCAGGCATTCGGCGAGAACGGCGACGGCGGCCGCGCTGGCCGGGTGCGCCGGGCCGAATTTCTGCAAAGCGTAGTCGAGGTGTGGCAGGTAGCTGAAGATGAGTTCGGGCGCGTGGCGCTGCATGAGTGCGGCAGTGGCGTCGGTGATCCAGCGGCTGGACTGGCTGTTGGCGGTGGGGCCCCAGTAATGGCGAAGGCGGAAAGGGCGGCCCACGGCGTGCGTGAGTTCGGCGGCGAGCTCGTCGGGGCGGCTTTGACAGGCGTCAATCATGCCGCCGTGGTGTTTATGGATGGGCGCCGGTGAGAGGATGAAGTCGGCGTTCTCGCCGAGGCTCTGCTGGTAGCAGAGCATAGCGACGCGGCGGCCGGCGCTGCGGGCATTGGCCCAGAGTCTGTCACCGGCGATCATGCGGGCGGACTGATTCCAGAAATCGACGCGGCGACTTTGGCGATTGAAGAAGCCATTGGCGACGACGCCGTGCTCGCGCGGCGCAGTCGCGCAGCGGATGGTGGCCTGGGCGCAGCAGGTGACGGCCGGGAAGACGGGGCTGAGTGGCTGGAAGGTCAGGCCAGTGGCCTGGCTGAGGACCTTGCCCTGTCTGGCGAGGTCGTAGCCGAGGGCGGCGCATTGGATGACGAGTATTTTCGGCGTCGTGGGCATGGTAGGTGTGGCGGTGCTTGGCCGGGCGCCCGGTGTGCGATGCCAGTGACGCCGTGGCGCGGTTCAGCTGATGGAAATGCGGCGGCCGAGGACGGACGAGAAGACCAGGCCGGTGAGGACGATGATGGCCAGGGACTGCGCTCCTTCTGTGCCGTAGAGGGCGATCCACCCGGCCTGCCAAGGGATGAGCGCGCGGATGGACAGACCGATGGCGGCGCGCATGCGTTCGGGTCGCGTGGTGCGGTTATGTAGCGCGGCGGCGAGGCCAAAAGTGACGATGAGTGCTATGACCAGGCAAACAAAGCTCAGCCAGCTGTCGGTGGAGTAGCTGTCTCCAGGCAGAAAAGGCAGGCTGACCAGCGCGCCAAAGGCGAACGACAAGGGCAGGTAGTAGACGTTGGCGTGCGGTATTTGCACCCGGTTTTCGCCGTCCGCCAGCCAAGTGACCGTGGTGATATAGATGGTTTCGGCAATGACTAGCGGGAAGAGGCCAAAGGGAAAGCCAATGCAGGCAGCGCCGAGAAGGACGTTGGCGCCACGGCAGAGGCCCATGCACAGTGAGCCGGGACCGAGTGTTTTCTTGAGGCGGACATTGTAGGCGGTGACCAGCGCGAGGATGAATAGCGCGACGAAGAAGGGCCAGCGGCCGAGCAACAAGGCGAAGAAGAGGGCCACGCCTGCGCAGACCAGCGCGCCAAGCGCGGCGGCGGCCGGCGTGATCTGCTTGCTGGGGAGGGGCCGTTCGGGGCGATGGCGGCTGTCTTCGGTCAGATCGCACCAGTCATTTTGGATGGTGCCAAAGGCGTAAAGGAACACCGAGCTGATGGCTACGGCGATTAGGCGCCAGGGGTTGATGCCGCTGCCAAGCAGCAGGGCGGCCAGCAGAAAGCCGGCGAGGGGATCGCCAAAGACAGTAAAGAGATTGGCGACGCGAACCAGCCGTGCCCAAGGCAGGAGGGTCTGCTGGACAAAGAGCGCCCATGGTGTCTGCGGCGGCGCGGCGCGACGGGGACTGCGAATGGTCGGTTGGTAGGTCATGCCTGTTGTTCTTCCTTGAGTGCTGACTCGCCGCTTTTCCACAATTCGGCGACGACACGCCAATTAGACAACGATGTGAAGGACACAGTTTCCACACTGAGGAGCGTGAAATCCGCCAGATCGAGGCCGTGGAGAATTTTAATTAGCTCCGGGTCATTTTGAAAGCTCGAATCGACGACATTGCCGCGGCGGAAGACCACCCGGTAGGCATTTTCGGCGGGTGGCTGCAAGACGCGGATAGCCAAGGGGGCTTTGGACTGGTGTGTGCCTGCGGTGTGCGCAGACGCGGCATCATCATGGGCGGCGGGGAGTTGCCGGCTTGCCTTGCGGTTCTTGGTCTTGCGCAGCGATGGCAGGGGTGGCGGGTCGGGGAAGGGATAGTCCACCATGCCCAGGAGGCGGCGAATGCCTTCCTCGCAGGACCAGACCTTGACCAACTCACTCTCGCGCTGGCGGAGGAGGTCAATGATGCTGATGTCGGTGGGTATCTTCATGACGGGATTCGATCGTAAACGCCGGGACAGTTGGTGATGCGGCTGGGGGCAGTCGGGATTCGCTACGAGGCGGTCGCGGTTATTTGGCGTCGCTGGGCTTGGGCTTGGCGGAGTCGGTGGTTGACGCCGGTGCTGGTGTGGCGGGCTTGTGTGGCGCGGGCGCGGTGGCTGGCTTTTTGGCGGAGGCTTTGGCGCTGCTGCTGAAGCCGGCGACGGGGTAGGGCGGGTCGGGGAAGATGAAGACGCCAGGTTCGCCCATGACGGTCTCGACCTGCGCTTCTAGTTCAGCGATGCGGCGGTAGGCTTCGTCGCGTTCGGCGAGGAGCCCGTCGACTTTCACGCGGGCTTCGTAGGCGGCCTTGATGGTCTCCGCATCGGCGCGCATGACGATTTCGACAAAGCTCAGGGGTTCCGCTGAAACCGGTTTTTTAGCCATGTTGTTCTCCTTTTGGTCTTGGTACCAGAGATGCGGTATATAAGAGGATGCGTGATGTCAAAATGGGTTTGTCAGCCGTCGCCAGTGACCTTGCGGATGAGGCGCTTGAGGATGCCGCCGGCGCTGGCTGGCGCTGTGGCGTCGTCGTGTGCGGCTGGGGCGTTGTCTTCGGGGGTGCTGTGGTGTCGCGCCATGACCCGCTGGCGGGCGTCGTCGGCGCGCTGCTGCAGAGCGTTGTAAGCGGCGTCCTGGACCTCGTCGTCGTTGTCGCGGACGAGGTGCTGGAGGATTGCTTCGGGCGCATCGGGGTGTCTGGCGATGGCAAGGCGGACTGCGCTGGCGGTATCCTGGCTGAGTTTAGCGATGATGGCGACGGGCAGTTGCCGGGATTGTGCGGCGAGGGCGCGCAGGGTGGGCAGCGGGTGGTCGGCAAGGCGCTTGGCGATGGGGGCGTTCATGCTGTGGCAGGGGATGCTGCGGAAGGCGAGGTGGTAGAGGGTGTCGTCATCGGCGTATTGCAGGATGATGGCGATGAGTTCGTCGCTCAGATTGGGGCGGGCGGCGAGGAGCTTGAGCGCGAGCTGGTCGTGGGTTTCGGCCAGGACGGCGATGGCCGCCGGTGGTGCCGCCGGGTTCTGCAGCAGGGCCAGAATGATCTCGGGATCGCCATAGCTGATGAGCTTGAGCGCGGCGTCGTGGCTGAGGCGTGGATGGCGGGCCAGTAGCATGCGCACGGCGTGTTCCGGGTCGTTGGCGAGAATCTGCTGGACGATGGCCGGCAGATCGTCCTGCCGGCAGACCAGCGAGCGCACGGCGATGTCCTGGTGTCGGGCGAAGCCGAGCATTTCGTCAGCGCTGAGGTTTTTGCGAGGTATGGCCTGGAGCTGCACCTCGGGGTGCGTGCTCAGACAGAGCGATTCGAGGACGGGATCGGGGAGTTGTTTGCGGGCAAGCAGGACCAGCTGGGGGAAGAGCTCGTCGGTGTCGGCCCATTGCAATTGGATGTCGGCGCTGATGCGGGGGGCGAGGAGGGCTTTGGCCTGGACGGTGACATCGCGGTCGTCGCAGAGGGCTTTATAGATCTCGTCGTCCAATCGGGGCGATTTGAGGAGGCTGGCGCGGACGAAGGGTACCGGGTCGTCGCTGAGGATGGTCTGCACGCGAGGCGTGATGGCGCTGTTTTCGGCCAAGGCGGCACGGACATTGGCATCGGGGTCTTCGCTGAGGATGAGCGCGGTCTGGGGGCTGATGGCCTTGCCGGTGGCGACTGCGCAACGCACTTCGGGGCGCTCGTGGCGTGCCAGCTGCTGCAGGATGGTCTTGGGGGTGCGCTGGTTTTCCGCCAAAGCCGCAAGTACTTCGATGCTGCTGGTTTTGGCGAAGAGCTCTTCGAGGACGCGGCTGGGCGTGTCGAGGTAGCCCGCGAGGAAACGCTGCACGTCGTATGTCGCGTGGTCGGAAGCTAGTTCGCGGATGAGCTGCACCGGGATCGTGCCTGGCCGGAATGCCTTGAGGGCGGCCGTCGGGTCTGCAAGTATCTGTGCCAGCAGGGTCGCTTTGTTGATGGGTTCGTCCATGTCGTCGTATCTGAAATGAGGTGCAGGCGCTGCCGCCGGCAAAGGCCCGGCCAATGCTCAAGACGGCAGACATAGCAATATAACCCAGCTTTGCCGCAAAAACGGTCGCGCGGGGCACAATAACAATGTTTTTGGCAAGCCTAGCAGCGAAAGGGTCATTAGGGGCTGGAATCGTTTGCTGATCGGTCTGATCTTCTGTCTTTTATCGCGGACGGATCGGACGGATCGGACGGATCTGACCGATCAATCGTCGGATCAGTCGGATCAGTCGGATCAGTCGGATCAGTCGGATCAGTCGGATCCACAGTATTTTCCTGTGCGCCTTGTCGTCGGTGGTATATTATGCTTTTTTTTGCGGTCATGGGTGGGCGGTAATTCGCCCGGGGGGCGGTGAATCGCTCAGGGGAACGATTGCAAACGCGAGGACGAGGACGTTGCAGAAGGACGACAAGCTTAGTTTTGGTGCAGTCGCGGCCAGGGAGGTCGCGCTGCTTTGGCGTTTTTGTTGTGCCCAGCTGAGCCGCGCCATGCGCGGGACGCTGTGGCAGGCCTGGCAGAGTCGGCGGGGGCACTACGCAGCCACGCGTGGAGATGCCAATGGTGCTGGGCAGATGCCTGGCGACGCTACGGGCGTCCCGAGATTGCTCGGTGGTTCGCATGGTGCCGGCGACACGAGCCGCGATGGCCATGCCAGCGGGGAAATTGTCGGAGATAACGTGGACGCCTGGAAAGTGCGTGGGGACGCTGGCGGGGCGGCGCCCGGTGGCGCAAATGATGCTGATGGGGCGCTTATTAATGGCGGGGCGGCGCCCGGTGGCGCAAATGCTGCTGGTGGTTCGGGCGCTGGCGGGGCGGGTGGAGCGTCCGCTTCGCCGTCGTTGTCGGCCGACGAGCAGTCGTCGGTGATCGACAAACTGACGAATCGTTTTGCGGCGAAGCTCGATGCGCGTGAGCGTCGTCAGCAGCAGCTGCAGCGTCAGCGCGAGCACGACGAAGAGCAGCAGGCGCTGATTGATCCGCGAGTGCTGCCGGCCTCGGCCGAGGGGGCGCCCGAGCAACTTGAGCTGGCCTTGGAACAACCGGCCGCAAGCGCGCCGCCAGTGCTTGTATCGCCTGCGGTCATGCCGGCAGCGCGTCTGCATGGCGAGGCTTATTTGTTGCCGTCCTTGGCGTTGCTGGTGACGGAGCAGTCGCCGGTGGCGGTTGACGAGAGTGACATTGCTGAGCAGCGGAAGTTGATCCAGGATTGTCTGGACAGCTTCAATATTGACGCCGATGTGGGCGCGGCGATCTGTGGGCCGCGAGTGACTTTGTACCAGGTGAATGTGGCGCGCGGTGTGCGCGTGGGCATGGTCAGTGCCATTGGCAAGGACTTGTGCATGGCTCTGTCGGCTCAGAGTTTGCGCATCTTGGCGCCGGTGCCGGGCCATGACTATGTGGGCATCGAGGTGCCGAATCGGCGGGCGCAAGTTATCCGCTGTGGTGGGGTACTGTCCGGTCCGGCCTGGGGACAGGCGAAGGGACTCCTGCCGGTGATCATGGGGCGGAATATCCAGGGCGAGGACGTCTTTCTGGATTTGAGCAAAGCGCCGCATCTGCTGGTAGCCGGTGCGACTGGTAGCGGCAAGTCGGTGTGCCTCAATGCGATACTGATGTCCTTGCTGTACCGCTTCAGCCCGGAAGAGCTGCAGCTGATCCTGGTCGACCCGAAGGTCGTGGAAATGAACGTCTATGCGAAATTGCCGCATCTGGTGGTGCCAGTGATTACGGACGTGCAGCTGGTGGTGCTGGCTCTGCGCTGGCTGATCAACGAGATGGGGCGGCGCTACCGCGTGCTGGCAAAGGTCGGCGTGCGCAATCTGGAGAGCTTCAACAGCCGTGAGCCGAGCGCCGCCGTCGTGCTGGATGACGAGGGCCAGCCCATCCCGGCGAAGATGCCTTACATCGTCCTGGTGATCGACGAGTTGGCGGACATTATGCTGAGCAGCCGCGCCGACGTGGAGTCGGGCCTAGCGCGCATCGCTCAGATGTCCCGCGCCGTTGGCATACACACCATTGTGGCCACGCAGCGGCCGAGCGTCAATGTCATCACCGGTGTCATCAAGGCCAATTTCCCCACCAGGGTGGCTTTTCAGGTGTCGTCCCAGATTGATTCGCGTACGATCATCGATGGCAAGGGTGCCGAGAGTCTGCTCGGCGCTGGCGACATGCTCTTCAAACCGCCGACAGCCTCGCGTATTCAGCGCCTGCAGGGCGCAATGGTCACCGACGCGGAAATCGAACGGGTGGTGGAATTCTGCGCCGCGCAGGGCGATGCCGCCGAGTCCTTCGATGTCATCAAACAAGCCGCGCCGGATGTCCCCGGCGACGAGAGCGAATTGACCGCTGCCGATGACGACACAGACGCCGGCGACGAAAACGAGAGCCTGGTGCGCGCCGCCATGGAAATCGTCATCCGCGACCACAAGGCGTCCATCAGCTACGTGCAGCGGCGCCTGCGTATCGGCTACAACCGCGCGGCGACCCTCATCGACACGCTGGAAAAGCGCGGCGTGATCGGCCCGCAACTCGGGTCGGCCCCGCGGGAAATCCTCGTCGATTCCATGGAAGCCGCCGTGGGCGACGAGGACTATTGAGGGCGAAAGGCGGCCCCGCAGGGGGCCATGCAATAACGCTTGGGACCGGTGTGACCCCTTGGCGCCGGGGCGAGGACCTATGCACCGGCAATCGACGGCAATCGACGGCAATCGACGGCAATCGACGGCAATCGACGGCAATCGACGGCAATCGACGGCAATCGACGGCAAACAGTTTTAGCAGTCCCAGTATCTTTGTGGCCGGCCTATCGCAAAGACTCCTATGAAACCCGCTGCCGTAAGGGTCGGCGGGAATCAAGCTCGAATGGCTGGGCGGCGACTGGCCGTGGGTTTCCTGCAAATTGTCCCCGGTGTTTTCCCCACCGGGGTGATCACTGACCGAATACATCTGCGCACGCTTTCTCGTTGGTTTTTCTGGTTTTTCTAGTCGCGGGAGTTTATGTTAGGTCTTTCAACTTCACAATTCGGGAGTGACCATGAGTCTGGCAGTGATCATCATGTTTGTGCTGATGGGCTTGGTCTTGATCGGCTTGGAGCTCATTTTGCCAGGCGGCGTTCTGGGCATCATGGGCTCTGTGGCGCTGGTGGTGGGCATTGTAGGTATATTTGTGGAGTACGGGCCGCTGGCGGGGCTCGCTGGCGGATTTTTAGCCATCGTGCTGTTGTGGCTGGGCGCCAGCAGCTGGTTCAAGTATTTTCCGCGCACGGCCAGTGGTAAGCGATTTTTGGCCTTGACCGACACCAGCAATTGGACGAGTTACGACCAGGAACTGACGGCGCTGGTGGGTAAGAGCGGCCGCTGCCATACGCAGCTAAGGCCATGCGGGACGGTGATCATTAACGGCAAACGCTACGATGTGGTCACGCGCGGTGAGCTCATTGCCGCCAAGAGTGCCGTCAGGGTGGTGGAAGTCGCGGGTAACCGCATTGTTGTCGAGGAAATTAACGAGTCAGCGGCGCCGCCGGCCTGAACACGGTGAGGCGCGACACAGTATCGAGTTCGCACAAAACGCAAGGAGTACACACATGTCGATCCACGTCATCCTGGGTATTTTTCTCATTGGCCTGCTGCTTATCTTCGGGTACATCTTTATCTTCTTTTTCGGGGTGTGGATACAGGCATGGGCGTCTGGCTCGCACATCAGTATTTTCAAGCTGGTGGGAATGTCGCTGCGCAAAGTGAACGCGGCGCTGATTGTGCGGGCGTATATTCAGCTGCGGCGCGCTGGTTTGGACATGATCACCACGGACGAACTTGAGGGCCACGCGATGGCCGGCGGTGATGTGCAAAATGTGGTCAATGCGCTGATTGCCGCTGACAAGGCCGGCATTCCCCTCAATTTCAAACGGGCGACGGCGATTGATCTGGCCGGCCGCGATGTCTTTGACGCCGTGCGCATGAGCGTGAATCCACGCGTGATCGACTGCCCCGAACCCAGCAAGGGACGGGTGACGGTGGACGCCGTGGCCAAGGATGGCATCCAGGTCAAGGCCAAGGCCCGCGTGACGGTGCGCGCGAACCTGGAACGGCTGGTCGGCGGCGCTACCGAAGAAACGATCATCGCTCGCGTAGGCGAGGGCATCGTGACCACCATCGGTTCATCGGCGTCCTACACTACCGTGCTGGAAAATCCCGACAACATCTCCCAGCGCGTACTGGATAAGGGCCTCGACAGCGGCACGGCCTTCGAGATTCTCTCCATCGATATCGCCGATGTGGACGTCGGTGACAATATCGGCTCGCGCCTGCAGGCCGACCAGGCCGAGGCCGATACCCGCGTGGCGCAGGCCCGGGCCGAAGTGCGCCGGGCGGCCGCCGTCGCCGCCGAGCAGGAAATGCGCGCAAAGGTCCAGGAAATGCAGGCGAAGGTGATCGCCGCCCAGGCCGAAGTGCCCCTGGCCATGGCCGCGGCCTTGCGCGAAGGCAAACTCGGCGTCCTGGACTACTACCGCTTGGAAAACATCAAGGCCGATACCGAAATGCGCAATAACATCATGGGCGAAAACAAGGACGGCGACAAGGCCTGATCATTGTCGCTGACAGACCGACGCCGGCCCCGCTTTGCGGGCCGCGTCGGCACGGAGTGCCCTATGGAAAATCTGATATTTCTCATCATTGCCGTACTGGTGTTCATCTTCAAAATCCGCGAGGGCATGAAGAAGTACCACGAGCAGCGGCCTGAACGCGATGGCAACGCGTCGTCGGAGCCGCCGGTGGTCATCCGCCGGAGTACGCCGGCGTCGCGACCGGCGGTTCCCGTGCAGCCCGCAGCACCGCCGCGGCCGCGGCCGACCATGCCGCCCCGGCCGGTGCCGCAGACCCTCCCGCAGCTCTTCGACGAGCTGCTGGGCGTGGAACGCCCCACAGACGACGAACGCGAATTGCCCACGACTCGCGCGGCCGCCGCGCCGGTGCCGCCGCCAGTGCCGGCATTGGCCGCACGGCCGACGATTCGGGTGTCCGGCTCGGCCGTGGTGCCGACAGAGCGTCGACGCTATCTTGACGACGACGACGACGACAGCGGTTCAATTGTGGCGTCGGCGTCTGCGGCGCTGTCCTTGACGCCGGCGGACCTGCTGGCTCAGAATATGGCGAAGGCCTTTCCGGCGGCGATGCGTCAAGTGCGTTCGTTGCGGCCTGGTATGCACGCGCCGATCCACGTCCGTGTGGGCGGCCGGTCAGGCTTGCGGCATGCGGTGATCATGGCCGAGGTACTGCAGCGGCCGCGGGCCTACGACCTGTAGGCGCGACGCGAGTGATTCGTCCGGGCTGGTTATCACTACCGGCCCGTTTTTTTTGATGACAGCAGGGAATCTAGAGCGATGAGCAACACAGCCTACGAGAGTCCATTTTCCGCGCGTTACGCTAGCGACGACATGCAGCACCTTTTTTCGGCGGAGAAGAAATTCCGCAGTTGGCGGCAGCTGTGGATTGTACTGGCCGAGGCCGAGCACGAGTTGGGTTTGCCGGTGAGTCTTGAGCAGATCGCGGAGCTCAAAGCGCATAGCGAGGACATCAACTACGACGTGGCGGCGGAGCGCGAGCGAGTGGTGCGCCATGACGTGATGGCGCATGTCCATGCCTATGGCGAGCAGTGCCCGCTGGCACGGCCGATCATCCACCTCGGGGCGACGTCGTGCTACGTGGGCGACAATACCGACCTGCTGATTATGCGGGACGCCTTCAAGCTCCTGCGCGGCAAATTGCTGGTGGTCATCCGCCGTCTGGCGGCCTTCGCGGACGAGTACAAGGCCCTCCCCACTCTCGGGTTTACGCACTTTCAGCCGGCGCAGCCGACCACCGTCGGCAAACGCGCCTGTCTCTGGCTGCAGGACCTGCTCTTCGATTTGGCCGACGTGGACTATTTTCTCGACGGGCTGCGCCTGCTGGGCTCGAAGGGGACCACTGGCACTCAGGCGAGCTTCCTGGAGCTCTTCGATGGCGACCACGCCAAATGCCGGCGGCTGGACGAACTGATCGCGCAGAAGCTGGGATTCCCTGGCTGCTACGCCGTGTCGGGCCAGACTTACTCGCGGAAGATCGACAGTCGCGCCCTGAATGCGCTCAGCGGCATTGCCCAGAGCGCATGCAAATTCTCGAACGACGTGCGTTTGCTACAGCACCTGAAGGAAGTGGAAGAACCCTTTGAGAAAAGCCAAATTGGCTCGTCGGCGATGGCCTACAAGCGCAATCCCATGCGCAGTGAGCGCATAGCGGCGCTGTCGCGCTATGTGTTGGCCGATGCGCTGAACCCGGCCTTTACGGCTGCAACGCAGTGGTTCGAGCGGACATTGGACGACTCGGCGAACCGCCGCCTCAGTGTCGCCGAGGCCTTTCTGGCCGTCGATGGCATCCTCGACATCTACGCGAATGTCGCCGGCGGTCTGGTGGTGTACCCGAAAGTGATCGAGAAACGCCTGCGGCAGGAACTGCCCTTCATGGCATCGGAAAATATCATGATGGATGCGGTCAAGGCCGGCGGCGACCGACAGGAGCTGCACGAGCGTATCCGCGAGCACTCGCAGGCTGCGGGCCGGCAGGTGAAAGTCGAGGGCGGCGATAATGATCTGCTGGCGCGGCTCAAGGCCGACCCGGCCTTCGCCGCCATCAAAGACAGTCTGGACGACACGCTTGACCCGGCGCGCTACGTCGGCCGCGCCCCGCAGCAAGTTGACGAATTCCTCGCCGCGGAAGTCCAGCCCGTTCTTACCGCCGCTGGTGACGCCGGCGCGGACGCGGTCAAGACCGCCGAGCTGAAGGTGTGACGGCACAGCGATAGTCAACGTTGTGCTTTCCTCATGCAATAAAACGGGGTGGCCGAGCAAAAAAGCCGTTCACGTAAAATCGTAATGATGGCCGCATAACTCATTGTGACAACGCCACTGAAATCATCCGCATACACAAAATGCTGTTATTCTGAACTTTTTTATTCGAAAAACGACTGGTTTTAGGCTACTTTTCCCGCAGTTCTCTGAAATCAGCCCCCCCGACCGATAAAGGGGGCCCCCACCAATGGTCGCGCGCGCGTTAGCGCGCAATCGACGGCTCACGCCAACTTGGTTGACATTAGCACCCACCAATGGTCGCGCGCGGTTGCGCGCAG
>JAQWBY010000033.1:12778-20133 GCA_028706165.1 Lentisphaeria bacterium
CGCGCGCGGTTGCGCGCAGCTGGCATAGCCACGGCGATCGCCTGGCGGCTATTGTGCATGAAGCATCCGAAGCTTTGCTTGGACGGAGCGTTGTAGAGTGGTCGTGCGCGCGTTAGCGCGCAGGACTGGCATAGCCATGGCGATCGTCTATCGGCTATTGTGAATGAAGCATCCGAAGTTTTGCTTAGCCGGAGGTCATCCGAAAACTATATTTGCCTGCCGTAAGCGTGCTTTCCGTCTTTCTTTAGCCATAAAATAGCCATGACTTCTGCGAAAACAGCGGTGAAAAGCCCGGTCCGAACCCCCAACTGCTAACGCTCAGCGCCTTGCGGCAAACGCTTCGCGTTTGCCGCAAGGCGCTGAGCCGAAAAGGGATAGGTGGGGGAGCGCGAGGGGGAGGAAAGGGCCAATGGGCCGCAGACCTGCACCGCAGGTGCAGGGATAGTCAGATAGCCGCGAAGCGGCGGCCCGAGCGAAGCGAAGGGTATTTTCCTCCCCCTCGCAAAACCCAACTATGCTTTTCGGACTGGCTCTAGCCGGAGCGTTGTAGAATCGTTTACAGCATGCAAAATTCGCCTTCGCATGTGCAAAACAATAGATCATCAACCAGCAAGGGAGAGCAGCGATGCGCGCAGATTGTACGTGGTTCCGGGAAGCCAAATGGGGTGTGTTCATTCATTATCTGGCGGGTCTGCCCAGCGCGGATAATCCCGATGCGACCACGCCTGAAAGCTGGAATCGGCGCATTGACGGTTTCGACGTCGCGGCGCTGGCCGCGCAGCTGGCCGAGATCAAAGCCGGCTATTTGTTTATCACCCTCGGACAGAATTCGGGCTATTTCTTGTCGCCGAATGCGACCTACGACCGCATGGTCGGGCGTTCGCCGAGCCGGCTGTCGCGTCGCGATCTGGTTGCCGATTTGGCTTCGGCGTTGTCGCCCTACGGCATACCACTGTTGGTCTATCTGCCGGCGGCCGCGCCAGCCATGGACCCGCAGGCGGTAGCCGGTCTGCGTTGCACGCCGACCTGGGATGCCAGTTGCTGGCAACTGCGACCAGGCAGCTACACGGTCGCCGAAGGCACTGACGAACGACTGAGCGTCTTTCAACGCAACTGGGAGGCGGTCATCCGCGAGTGGTCGCTGCGCTGGGGGCGCAGCGTCCGCGGCTGGTGGTTCGATGGCTGCTATCGCGCGGAGCTTATGTACCGCCATGCCGACGAGCCCAATTTTGCCAGTTTTGCGGCTGCCGCCAAGGCCGGCAACGCTGCGAGTCTGGTCGCATTCAACCCCGGCGTGAAAGTGCCGGTGGTCTGTCACAGCGAATACGAAGACTACACCGCCGGCGAAGTCGCCAATGCCTTTCCCGTGCTCATGGATTCGCAGTGGGGGCTGCCCAAGAAAGCCGACAGTTACTGGGGACAGCCTGTGCAGCGCACAGTCGCCGGCGCCCAATACCACCTGCTCACCTTCATGGGGCCGTACTGGTCGCGAGGACTGCCGCGCTTCCCCACCGAGCTGGTCGTCGGCTACACCAAGCATGTCAATGATTGCGAGGGCGTCATCAGCTGGGATGTGCCAACAGACGAAAAAGGCGCCATTCCCGAGCCATTCATGAATCAATTCCGCCAACTCGCCGCCGCGACCCGCTAAATGGCGGCCGGGATGGCAAGGGATTCTTTTTTATTCGCAGATTAACGCAGATTAACGCAGATTAACGCAGATTTTTCAATGCTTTTTTCGTCTTGATTTGTCTGTATACGCCGTCGTGCTTGCGTATTGGGCCGCTGATAAAAAAGGGTCGCCTGCTCTCGACTGAAGTGGCCCCCCAAGTCAAGGACAAAAACGAACGAATTATCAGTGGGCTCATGGATTCACGCAGGCATTTGGCTGCGAAGCCGCAGGTCGCATCTTCGCAGGAGAACGGCTGAGCAGCCCCAAATTGAAGTCCGCCCCGCAGGGGACGGAAGTGTGCCATTCGTCCGGCATCTGGTAGCCGAGGGCCTTTTTTTGGGGGGGGCGTGCGGCGACGATTGTCTTTTTTGCGTTGTCTTTTGTCATTATTCTTTAACACTTTTTTTCTCCATGCTATTGTTTTGACTGTGCGAAAAGCGTATATTCAGTAGCGACGTTTACAAAAGCGTCATTCTATTCGCAAACGGTTTGGCCGAGAAATAGAGAGCCAATGCGTTGATGCCCCACAGGAGTGGTGTGTCGATGGCTGTTCTCTGCATCTCGGCCAAACCGCTTTTTTATGCCCGGAATGGATCAAGCGTGTAATCAGGGGCGGCAATGTTGGATGTACTGGTGATTGGTGGCGGCGTGGTTGGCTGCGCGGTGGCTCGGGAGTTGAGCCGTTGGCGGCTGCGCGTGGCTTTGTGCGAAAAAGGGTCTGATGTCTGCGTGGGCACGACGAAGGCCAACAGCGCCATCGTGCATGCGGGGCACAGCGCTGCGCCGGGCAGTCTGATGGCTGAATACAACGTGCGCGGCAACGAGCTATACGAGCAGCTCTGCGCGGACTTGGACGTGCCCTTTCGGCGCAATGGCTCGTTGACGCTGTGTTTTGCGGTCGAAGACCGCCCGAAGCTCGATGCGCTTTATGCGGACGGCCTGGCCAATGGCGTGCCCGGCATGCGCATTATCGAGCACGACGAAGTCCTGCGCATGGAGCCTAATGTCAATCCCGAGGTGGTGGCGGCGTTGCATACGCCGACGGGCGGCATTGTCTGCCCCTACGAATTGACGGTGGCGCTGGCGGAGAACGCGGCGATGAACGGCGTCGAATTCCATTGTGAGGCGGCGGTGGAGGGCCTGACCAGCATGGTTGGTGGCGGGTGGATCGTCCATACGCGCAAAGGCGATTTTCGGACGCGGACGGTGGTGAATGCCGCCGGGCTCTACGCGGATGTCATCAATAACATGGTGAGCACGAAAGTGCTGCGCATCACTCCGCGCCGCGGCGAGTACTGGATGGTCGATAAAGCCTACGACAGTGCCTTCAAAGCGACGTTGTTCCAGCTGCCGGGCGCCATGGGCAAGGGCATTCTGGTGACGCCGACGGTCGATGGCACGGTACTCATCGGGCCGACGGCGGACGATATTGACGACAAGGACGATCTGAGCACGACTCTGACTGGTCTGGACCAGGTCTTGAAAGTGGCCAGCCAGACTTGGCCGGGATTGCCGCGGCGCAGTATGATCACGAGCTTTGCGGGGCTGCGGGCGCACCTGTCCAGCCACGATTTCGTGGTAGGCGAAGCGCCAGGCGCACCGGGATTTTACAACGCTGCGGGCATCGAATCGCCCGGGCTGACGGCGGCGCCGGCTATTGCCGAGGCGCTCAGCCGGCAAATTGTCGCCGTGCTGAAGCCGGCGGCGCGTGCGGACTTCCAGCCCAAACGGCCGCCAGTGCGGCGATTCCGCAAGATGACGGATGTCGAGCGGGCCGCGGCGATTGCTCTCGACCCGGCCTTTGGCAGGATGGTCTGCCGTTGCGAGATGGTCACCGAGGCCGAAGTGCGCGATGCCATCCGGCGTCCGGTCGGCGCGCGGTCGGTGGATGGCGTCAAGCGGCGGACGCGCGCGGGCATGGGGCGTTGTCAGGGCGGCTTCTGCATGCCACGGGTGCTGGCGATATTGAGCGAGGAACTGGGGGTGTCACCCCTGGCGGTGACGAAGGACGGCGGTGCCTCGACCATTCTTACAGCGCGTCTCGACGGCGTGAAGGAGCAGAGCAAATGACGGCGCTGACCACGATATGCGATGTGCTGGTGATTGGTGGCGGCCCGGCCGGCATGGCCGCCGCGCTGGCGGCGCGCGAGAGCGGCTGCAAGGACGTGTTGATTCTGGAACGCGAAGCCGAATTGGGCGGGATCCTGCGGCAGTGCATTCACACGGGCTTTGGCCTGCACATTTTCAAGGAAGAGCTGACCGGTCCCGAGTATGCGGCGCGCTATGTTGAGCAGGTGAAAGAGGCCGGCATTGCCTACCAGTGTGACACAATGGTGATATCGCTGAGCGCCGAACGGGTGGCGACCTGCGTGAGTCCCAGCCATGGCCTGCAGCGCATCGAAGCGCGCGCGGTGGTGCTGGCAATGGGCTGCCGGGAACGCCCTCGTGGCGCGATTGGGATACCCGGCACTCGCTGTGCGGGCATACTCAGCGCCGGTACAGCGCAGCGCTTTGTCAATCTCGAAGGGTATATGCCCGGCAAGCAGGTGGTGATTGTCGGCTCGGGTGACATCGGCCTGATCATGGCGCGGCGAATGACTTTTTCTGGCGCCAAGGTTGAAGCCGTGGTGGAGCTCATGCCCTTTTCCAGCGGCCTGAAACGCAATGTCGTACAGTGTCTGCATGACTACGACATTCCGCTGCTGCTGAGCCATACCGTGACGGCCATCCGCGGTAAAGAACGCGTCACCGGCGTGACCGTCAACCAAGTGGACGCCAATCTGCGGCCAATCCCCGGCACGGAACGCGATTTCGCCTGCGACACGCTGCTGCTGTCCGTGGGGCTCATTCCCGAGAATGAGCTGTCCCGCGCCGCTGGCCTGGAGCTGGACCCGATGACGACCGGTCCCGTGGTGGACGATCGCTTGGAATGCAGCGTGCCGGGCATCTTCGCCTGCGGCAACGTGCTGCATGTTCACGACTTGGTGGACAATGTGTCCATGGAGGCCGAACGCGCCGGCCAGCAGGCAGCGGCCCACGCGGCGGCAAAACGCGACGGCACTGGCGACCATACCGGCTGCCAGTGCGCGCCCATTGCGGTGCGGGACGGCGCGGGCGTGCGCGGGCTGGTGCCGCGGCGCGTGAGTGCGGAGGCACTGCGGCAGGGGCCGTTGACACTGACCTTTCGGCCGGATCGCGTCTATCGCAATGCCGTGTTGCTGGTCGAGGCCGATGGCGTCGTCGTGAACCGCCTGCGCAAGCGCGTAATCGTTCCCGGCGAAATGGTCGAGCTGACCATCAAGCCGGAATTTTTTCTTGAGACGTTCCCGAAGCAAGAGATATCGGTGCGGGTTGAGGCCGAAGAAGGTCGGATTGGAGCGAAGGCATGAGCACTGTGCGTGAAATTACCTGTATTGGCTGTCCCGTTGGCTGCGCTTTGACGGCGACCATCGTCGACGGCGTGGTCACTGACGTCACGGGCAATGAATGCGGCCGCGGCCCCGCCTACGCCCGGCAGGAATGCGTGCGGCCGGAACGCATGGTGACGGCGCTGATGTTCGTGCCAGGCGCGTCTCGGCCCCTGAGCGTAAAGACCGCCCGGCCCGTCCCGAAAGCCAAGATCAACGACTGCCTGGAAGCGATTCGTCAGACTCGGCCAGTGCTGCCGGTGCGTATCGGCCAGGTCGTGCTGGCGGATGTTGCCGGTACGGGCGTACCCGTGGTCGCGACCTGCGATCTGGCGGCGCCCGCACAGGTCGTTATCACGCCGCTGGCCCAACTCGCCAGCGCCGCCTGTGCTTGCGCAGCTGCTGCGGCGGCGGGTACCAAGCCCCGGTGCGAGGCAACGGGTGGCGCGACCATGGTGGCAGACAAGCAGGACGGCCGGTGCTGCGCCGGTAAATGATGCAGCGGCTGGGCCGTGTGAGTCGTTTACAGGCTTTCACGTGGGCGTTGTCGGCGGTATGGTATAGCTGTGCGTCACAGTTCGTATGATTCCGCGGAACAACTCCAAGCCGAGGAGGCCCGGGCGATGACACTCTTTGACGACTTTCTGGCTTTTGCCGCCAAGCGCGAGTTTTCGACTATCGTGGCCAATCCGCCCTGGGTGGTATCGGGCAAGACTGGCAAGGCCGAGGACCGTGAATACAGCCGTCTGCGTTATCCCGGCGTGCGGCTGGAAGAGCTGCTGTGTTTGCCGGTGTTCACGGCTGCGGCTGAGAATGCCCATCTGTATCTATGGGCGCCGTCGTGGCTGTTGGTCGAAGGCCTGCAGGTCATGGAACGCTGGGGTTTCCAATACAAGACCGCGCTGCTGTGGGAGAAGGTGCGCGGTGACGGCGCCACCGATGGCGGCTGCACCGGCTACTACTTCCGCAACGCGACCGAAATCCTGCTGTTCGGCGTGCGCGGGACCCTGCGCACGCAGTCACCGGCGCGTCGGCAAGTCAACGTGCTGCGGGCGCCAAAACTTTCACAGAACCGCAAGCCTGATGATGCCTATGGCCTCATTGAGCGCTGCAGTCCCGGGCCATACCTGGAACTCTTCAGCGCCGCCGCCCGCGATGGCTGGGCATGCTGGTGCAATCAGGCCGACGACGGTGCCGAACAGCCAGCGCGGTCCCGCCGCAAACAACTCACGCTGGAGCTGTGAGGAACGTGGGACGGTGGTTCTTGGGGGGGGGAGTGGGTCAGCAACCTGTGGCGAACAAGCATGTGGGTGTTCCTCGGCCTCTTTGGCCCCAGTCAGCTTCGCCGATTGGGGCCAAAGAGGCCGAGGAACACGAGCCATAGTGGCGGCTTACCCAGGGCGGCGCGCGCTTTCAGCGCTGCTTGCCTTGGGCTGGACTGTTTCGCGCTTTCAGCGCTGCTGCCGCTTCGCGGTGTCAACGCCACGTTGAAAGTGTACCCCTAAGGACATCTCTTCTGGCTCCATCTTACTCTTTCTTCTTCTCGGCTTTCTGAGGAGGAAAAGCCGTTACTTCATCTTTATCCAATGCTTTCGCGGCCGGGGCCAAGCAAATGCCACTTTTGGGCACTTTTCACGTTGTCGTTCACACGCGGCAATAAATGTCAGATTGGCCAAGTTCGGCCCGGAGGGCCGAACTTGGCCAATCTGACGACTTGATCCATTCTATCCGGGCCGAAAAGTGCCGGGATGGCGGCGCTCCCAGCAGTCCTGGTTATCAAGCAACCGGTCCCCGAAGTCCAGGAAATCCCCAATCAGTCCCTTGTGTCCAAAGCGTCATTCCCCACGGTCCCGAAAGTCCCCACAGTCCCGGCCATGAGTCGTGAGACGTGAGACGTGAGTCCTCGCCCCAGCGCCCGCCGCCAATCAGTCCCACTGGTCCCTGGCGTCCCCTGAGGCCGGCCATTATCAATCACTGACCGCTTACAGACATCGCTGGAGTGAGTGGTTATCTGGTTCGCTTTCAGGCGCAGTTGGCGTTATGATACAACCACGCGTTGCAGTTCATAAGATTCCACGGCACAACTCCACGTTGAGGATACCCGGACGATGACACTCTTTGATGACTTTCTGGCTTTTGCCGCCAAGCGCGAGTTCACGACCATTGTGGCCACACCGTCCTGGGTGTTATCGGCAAAGACCGGTTTGGCGCTGGCGTTTTTACTCGTGATGGTCGGCTTTCCGTCAAGCACGGCGGTGGCTGCCGGGACCGTTCTT